>JABDAE010000132.1 GCA_013289325.1 Chlamydiota bacterium | reverse complement strand
TTTGAGTACCTGTACATCAATACCTTGCAACTTGTGCGCAATCATGCTATTCAAAAGATCTTCCAATAAAGCAACGTTCTCGTCATCGATCAACAATTGACGAATCGATTCTAGCTTATTTTCGATCTCTTTGAGTTTTGCTAATTTATATTCATTGTTGTTTGTGTCCCTTTCATCCCGAAGTCTCAAATTGGCATCGGCATTGGCAAGGGTCAACCCCACACAATTTTCTGTTGTGCGCGTTAACACAGCAAAAATCCGATTAAACTCATCGATCTCAAATTCCTTTGAATCTGTATAGACACCCTCTGCAACAGACCACTTTTCAATGTTCACCTTCGTCACGTGATTATCTTTACGCATACCCGTTAAGCGATAACAAGGGGTGCGATTTCTCTCATCCCAAAGCACCACTTCAATGGTGTCCTCTCCTCCCAATCTTGTGGCCATATTGCTTGGGAGGAATTTTCCAACTGCCACTGCAGCAGCATTTGGTTGACGGTGGAAAAAACTTTTATAATAATAGACTCCGGCTTTTATTCCAGTCACTTGTTCATCTTTAGGTGTTCCAATTTCGATTTTGTGTCCCTCTTTCGCTGACTGCAACTCTATTGCCTTCCAAAGACCAAATCGAGTCGGTTTAGAGGTAATAGCAACTGCAAGGGCATTTGGCTTTGTATTGAGATGAACGATAAACTCATCATGCAAATAATAAACCCACTGATGGTCGTCTATTTTTTCATAACTTACAATCACTCCCGCATGAGTTTTGTTAAGTTGAGGGTTTGTGACATATAATGTTTGTTGGGAAAAATCACGTCTTTCATTATCGGGGACACCTAAGTATTGCATCAACCCTTCATTCTTGATCGGCTTTTTCGCGATGACCTGACAAACAAGCGAGATCCAATTATGCCCTTTCCCACCCACCTTGTATTCTTTATTGGAATAGTCATCAAGTCTGGTTTGGTCCAGTTTCTTATTTGCAATTAAACTTTTAAAAAACTCTTTGAACGGCTCCTTCCCCCTGTTAATATGATTAAACATCAAAAGGACATCAGAATTATCTAATTTTTGAACTTCATGTGCCTTTAAGACTAGGTCCAACTCCTTCCATTGATCAATTTGCAACTCCTTGATACGCCCTTGCGCAATCCCATTAATTTCAAGCGCTAAATTCACCAAATCGCCTTGTACTACCTTCGTTGCCAACGCAACACTTTGTGCTTCATTTAAGTGACTCGCAATCGCCTGATCCATTATGGCGATGCATTTCATTGTCAATTCTGGGATCGCCTCTTCAATACAAAACTGGCGGATTCCTGCCGCATAATCCCAGACAGTTTCTCTTGGGGCTTTTAGGATGGCCACAAGCTTCTCCTGTAAACGAGGATTGGCAAGCTCCCTTAAATTTGTTTTCAATTGCTCAAAAGCTTGCCTAAAGGCAATATGTGTACCTACACCTAGTTGTGCGACGCTTGATCTTGATGGTTGTGACGACATAAGAAACCCCTCCCTTTATTAGACTTCTTCACTATAAAAATTCGATATTAGTGTGTAAACAAAAATTTTAAAGTATAGTGCATGCAGAGTGTGCAAGCCCAGTGCGAGGGAGGCGTAAAGGAGTAAAATCGAATTGATGATGTTCTATCCCGCAAGACATTTCCAAAAATTGTTGAAAAAGTTTATCAGTTTCATTATTTTGGCGCTTGTGCAGCCGTATTTCCATCGATTTCATCGATAATTGGATAAAGTCCTTAAGATTTTGAAGCGATTTTGATTGCATCTTTAATACCACTGCCAAATGGCACCGTTTCTCATTGAGTGCTTTGATGTGATCTTCCAAAGCTAATTCTTGAAGGGTAATGTTTTCAATATGTTTTAGATAATCTTTTAGCACATCCTCCTCTTTTTTGATGGATGATTGTAAATCAAAATTAACTTGAAGAGAGATTTCCAATTGCGTTAATAAATCTTGGTGCGCTGGATCAGTGGCAACCTTATCCCTTTCAGCAATGGTTTGTTCCTTACTCGATTTAGCAGCGTCTATTTTCCACTCTGATTCATTCAAGCTAAAAGCAAAGGAAAAATCAAGCATCATTCCCTCTTTTTTTTCTCGCTTTCTTTTCTTAATTAGAGATTTTCTACAGCTTTGTAAATTTTTCAAATGCTCTTCTTCGTTTTTCAATTTCATTGCTAGCGTATCTAATATTTTCTTTTGATCTCTTTTCGATCTTTCAATTTTCTCTTTTAATAGACTAACCTGCTCAATGTGCAATTGAAGCTTACTCACCTGTTGAATATGTCTTAACTTAGATGCCTCCATTGGTTTTTCATATTTCACTTTTTCTACTTGAAGTCTTTCTTTCTCAACAAGCAATTGGTTGATTTCCGCGGGAATACCTTCTAAATATGGCCTTAAAATCATATCCACCCAATTTTTGGTGATGGACAAGATCTCTTCCCCAAACTCCTCCCATAAACTTGGGTTTTCCATAAATGATTGGTAGCATTGTTTAGGTACCCCTTCTCCTTCCTTAAAGTACTGGAACAATAATTCTTCTTTTTCTACGTCATCTTCAAGATCAATCATTCGGATTCGATTGGACAGATGCAGCTGTTGTAAAGTTTTCCACATTGCAAGAGCTTCTTGCAATTGTTTTAACCTCATGTCACCTTCAGAGTGATTCATGTATTTCCCAATTTCTTCCCTAATTTCTGACAAATTTTCTGCAAATACTCTACCTTCTCTTACCGCTTGAGTAATGAGAGAAGAAACATGGGTAATCTTTGTTAAAAGGATGTGTACAAAGGGGAATCGATCTGTTTGCCCAGGATCTAAAAGTCCCTCAAACCTCTCTTTTATAGCCTTGAGAATTTTTACAATGTGATTGCCTCTATCTTGAATAAATTCTGCAATGGGCAGCACGATCACGACTGCCTTAATTTTTCCTATTTGCTGAACTGCTAAGTCAATACTGACATTTGTGCAAAGACGATAATGCTCCCCTCGTGTATCGTTAAACCCTGGACAATCGATTAAAACACGCTCCTCATTAGGATTTAAAAGATAAGCCTTTGCATAGAGAGTTTCAGAGGTGCCAATCGCTGTCCCAATTTTTGGAAAATTCGCGTTGTCCTCTTCAGAAATAAAGCAGGTATCTCCTACGCTGTTTTCAATTTTTTTCATCTTCGCACCTAAGAAGAAATTGATCGATGTGCTCTTACCTGCATCGGTGCTCCCGAAAAAAAATACCCCCTCTTTTCCAGTGAATTGTTCCACATAGGGTGTGGTACCTGCTAATAATCCCATGGTATTTTCGATAAGGAAGTTTCTTTCACCTGGAATCAATCGCCTAAATGCCGCAACCCCAATTACCTCAATTAACACCTCCTCAACCGTCACAATGGTACCAAATGCAGCGTGCTTTGCATGAACCACCTCTTTAATTTTATCTACAATCGCGACATGTGGTGACATCAGAATTTCATAATGAATTTTCTTAAATCTGCTTGAAACCAGCTCTTTGACAAGGGCATTAAAAAGGTTGATGTCCTGTAGAATAAAGTTTTCGATTTCGACAAGAGTCCTTTGCAATTGAAGAAAGGTTTGCTCATTAATTCGAGTTGAGTCCTCCCCATTTCCACTAGGTAAGGAATTCACAGATGGTTTCTTTTTGATGACCTGCTTGATGAGTGTCAAAAAAGGTTGATGAAACATTTCTTGTGAATATGCTTCTAAAGCCTTGCCATCTAATTTTCCACTTTGAATCAATGAATAGACCCACGCTTTAAAGTGCTCGGGAGTATCCTCTTTTACATGCTCTAGTAATAAGCTAGCCTCATGTTGATCAAGTGCAAGCACAGCTGGCGCCTTAAGCAAGATCTCCAATTCAGCATGAACCTTGTTTGCATCTGCTTTTCTTGCCATCTGATGGGCGCGATGATGACGCATACACTCAACAAGAGCAGCTAAGTCTTTCTCCACCTTTTCTTGATTAGTTGTGGACATTTTTGCAAAGACCAAAGAGGCAGTACGTATGACCGCAATCGTTTCTTTGGGAAGTGCGACACCTTCAAAAATCCATTCGATTCCCTTTGACAAATCGGCGGGGCTTTTCTTTTTGACATCTAGTCTATCTAATAGAAGATCTGCCAAAAAAGGATTTACGATCCCCTCAACGTGCTTGCAAATGAGACCCAGCGCATTATTTAAGGACAAATCCTCTACATGACTAGCTGTGGAGTTTGCACTACCCCTTGAAACACAATCTGAAATCATTTGAAATCACAAGTCTCAATTTTACATCGCCTTTAAAAATGGCAAATCATCTTTTAGGCACTCATCTAATCTCGGCTGGTACTTCTTATAAGCTGCGATATATTCTTTACACGCAATGACAGCCGCAGCTGTCACTTCTGCCACAGCATCTTTTTTAACAGGACCTGCAATCAACTCTGAAAATTCGAGTAGCAGAGAAAGAGTCTTTTCTTGAGTTTTAATGATAATGGCGTAATTGCGTTTCTTTAATTTCAATGCAAGGATCTCTTCTTGAAGCTGTCGCTTCTCATTTTCTTTGATTTCCATTGCATTCTCAATTTCTCTTGAATGTTCTAGCCTTATCTTTTCTACCTTCTTCCTTTCCAATTCCCCTTTCTTTTGTTCGATGAGAATGGCAAGCTCTTGCGTCTTTTTGTTGGCATTCAAAGCTGTAATCGCCGCTTCTACCCGTGTCACATCTTGGCCTGCTTGTACAATGCGTCCATTAAGACGAACCACTTCTGCATCTACCCGCGCTTTTCTTGCTTCTAGAGTCGCTTTTCCCTGCTCTTTGGCCCCTTTAGTTGCGTTGAGATTAATAATCGTGGCCCGATTGTATTCTATATTTGGCACTTTGTGACTGATTTCAATCCAAGGCATCACATTCTTATCCCATGTCAGCACATACCCATAGGCAACTTTTGTTCCTTCTGGAGAGACATTTTTTAGATCAATTTCACATCCTTCGCCTTTGACTAAAGCCGTATAATCGCCTATTTGATGACTCGATTGCCACGTTGCATCTTTAAACACTTTCTGCATACCCGCATCTGCCGGAACCAATTTAAATTTTCTTTCGATCACCGCAATTTTTGATGTTTTACCCGCATAATCGCCTGCGAGTCCATCGTAGGTCTTTTCTCCTAAATCGTCTTGAGTTCTTTCCTCCACTCTCTCCACACGTTCCTTTCTTACTCCCGGTTTCCACTTGCGTAAAGACAGGTGATCGCTTTTTTTATAACGGTAACTTTTATGAAGATGCTCTAAGGTGTGCCCCTCTTTAAGACCAGCAATCCTACTCTCTAGAGCCGCAATTGCATTTGTGACAGCCTTAATCTGATTCGTTAGATCAGTCACTTGGTTTGTTTCATGTCTTAATTCCGCTTGTACTTGCGCAAGTTTTCTATTCTCAGTCGCAAGATTTGCCTCTTCACTTTGAATTTGCTGCGAGGTCAGATCTGATGCTCTTGATTGTAGGGATTGCAAAAGAGATGGGTCTACGTCTTTACCATTACTAGATTCAATTTCAGTGATAAACGAAGTAAGCCTTGTGATTTCTTCATTAAGAGCTCTAACCTTTAAGGCCCGCTCTTCTTTCTCGATTAACAAACGTCTGATATCATTGTCACACCTCGTCAAGGATTGCTCTGTACGCCCTATATTTTCTGGAATTACCTCAAAATAATTCTTGAAAATATGCTCAGTCCAAGTATGTGTGGAGAGTTCAATCGCTTGACCAAACTTTCTCTTCATCCCAGGCCCTTCCATTGCTGGACGATATTTAGCCTTATCAATCGAACCAAGCGGATTGCAATAGGCCCTTAATAGCTCATTTCTTTCTACCTCATCCTCAATATCAATAAAATTGACTCGTCCCTCATTGCGCATGGTTTCCATGGTTTGCCAGATATTTCTTCTGATTTTATAGGCTTCAAGTTCCTGATTGCCTTCTGTCACTCCTTTTTCTATAAGAGCGGTAATGGCTGTATCTGTTTCAGCTAAATGCTCCCTAAATCTTGCTCCTTGTTTCAACCCTTCAACTTGTGAGGCTTGTGCTTGATTGGTTTTCGTCACTAAAAGAAAGAGTCTTCGGCTATCCTGCGGCTGATCCACCTTAAAAGTTGTGGGGAAACGGTCCTGAATGGTTGAAATGAGTTCGACAATATTGTTGCCCCTATCCCCAATAAAAGCGATGACGGGAACCACTAAAACGATTGCTTTAACGTCCTCGCATTTTTCAATCGCCATGTCGATGCTTAAATTAGTACAAAGCTCATATGGCCCTCCTCGAGTATCGTTAAATCCTGGACAATCACAGAGTAACACTTGTTGATCTACCGCCTGAAAAGCCTGCGCATAAAGCGTCTCTGAAGTCCCAAGCGCTTGTCCGATTTTAGGAAGGGTCGTTTCTACAGATGAATACTCAAAAACAGCGTCCCCCACC
>JABDAE010000131.1 GCA_013289325.1 Chlamydiota bacterium | reverse complement strand
TTTTCTGTATAATGATTGAGAAGGGGGTTAGAATGCCGGGTGTCAAGAGTTCAACAGAAAACGCCTTTCCACTTTATACGTTTGAAGCACTCTCTTCTGAGGGACGGGAGATTTTGGGTTCCGGGAAGGAGCGAGATTACGCTGCGCTGCCATTTCACAACTTCCTTAAAGAAGCGGCATTGAAAATGGATCGCACTCGTCCATTGCATACAAGATCTATTGAACACACACCATTATCTTACAAACCAAGCATCAAAGCTGTACTTCTTAGTGCTTTCACCTTTTTGGGGACAATAGCTGGGATGTACTTTGTTCGTAAGGCTTTTGGCGATAGTAATCCAATAAAGCTTGCCCCTTCAACTGGACTAGACATTTCTTATAATCATGGCATGGTGAGTGCAAGAGCTATGCCTATTGCTTTACCACTAGAAAATCAGGCGGTGCCAATTGGATCTTCATTTCAAGTAGATCACGAATTTTTTGCGCAAGCAGAAGGTGGGTTTATTCTGCAAAACATAGTACAGCGCCCAAATTGGTTAAATTGGCGCGTAAACCCAATAGTATCTAATTTTACTACACCTGGGAATGCCAGCTGGGTCCAAGTCATAGGGGCTACTGCGTATGTGGCAGATGGGAGTAGCGGGTTGACTATCATTGATATTTCTACGCCGAACAGGCCCACTCTGATTGCAACCTATAAGACTCCAGGACAGGCTTTACAAGTCCAGGTTGTAGGAACTACTGCGTATGTGGCCGATGGAAGTAGCGGTTTGGCTATCATTAACATTGCGCAACCAAACAAGCCCACTCTGATCGGGATCTATAATACTTCTAACTGTTCCTATGCAGTCCAAGTTGTAGGAACTACTGCGTATGTGGCAGATGGTGGTAATGGTTTAAAGATTATTGACGTCACTACGCCTACCAGACCCACTCTGATCGGCAATTATATTACTTCTGGGGTAGCCAATGCAGTCCAAGTCGTAGGGGCTACTGCGTATGTGTTGACTGGCTCTGGTTTAAAAATCATTAACATCACTATGCCAAGCCACCCTAATTTAATAGGAAATTATCCCACCTACAACACTGCCTCTGGATTCGAAGTCGTAGGAACTACTGCGTATGTGTTGATACCAGACCGCTACAGCTACTTAGAAATTATTAATATGACTAATTCGAGCTTCCCTAATGTCATTGGGGAGTGTTTTATTGATGGCAATGCCTATGGAATCCAAGTCTTAGGGGATACTGCATATGTGGCGTATTATAAGGCAGGAGGTGGTGGAGTAGCTGTCATTAACAATACTATGCCACCAAACTTGATCTGGACTTATAATACTTATGGACATGCCGTAAGAGTCCAAGTCGTAGGAACTACTGCGTATGTGGCAAAGAGAAATGATGGTTTACAAATTTTAAGCGGGTTCAATCGACTCAGACTTTCGGGAAACCAGACATTTGAGCGAGGTAATTATCATGTGATTCTCCAAGGGATCACGAATGCAGGAGCTATTTCCACTTCTTTTCAGTTGAACATAGGAGAGCTGCTAGCACCAGTCTATCAAAATCCGATTTCTATACAGAAAGCCACTGTGAATACAAACTACAATTATATCATGCCAGACAATGTGTTTGTTGACCCGAATGGATATGAGATGAGGTATAAAGCAAAAGACTTGCCTCAGTGGCTTACATTTAATGCTGAGAACCGCACATTTTCTGGAAAACCGACTCCGGGAGATACGGGCATGTTTGCAGATCGATCAACGATAGTGAATGTAGTAGCAAACGACGGAAAATTTGAAACCGCAGGGCAATTTGTAGTAACTGTGAGTGGAGAATCGTATTTAGTGAAGGCTATTAAGATTGGTCTACCCATTTTGAGTGGGCTGGGGATAATGCATTCTGGGTATAAAAATCGGGCGTTGTTTTTGAATCTGATTGCCAAGAGGAAATGGAGAAATAATCAGATGAGCGTGAGGTTGGGAGAGCATTTCATGTATGAATTGAAAACCAAGGCTAAGGATGTTCGGAAAGTGCAAGCCTATGTGAGGGATATGGGGTGGTTTGGAACAATGTCTGAAAAAATCTTGTGTGGAAAAGAGCGTTATATCGAATTGGCCTCAAGCTTGCCAACTTGGATGGAGTATAACTCTGATGTCAATGTGGTATATTCCATTAGACACTTAGAGGAAATCGATTTTCTGGGTTACCGCAAAATCCAAATTCGGGTTTTGGGCAGTGGCAGTGTTATTAAAGAGCTGCTGAAACTAACATTGGAAGGAGATGTACCTACCTTAGATAATACCTACAACTTAGCAGCTAGAGAGGAACGGATTGGATTATTATTATTTCCTCCTACTAATACGGAAAATTGTATTGAAATGGATGAGATGACCCAGATGTTAGTCGAACAGAGAATGTAAGATCTTTATGCCAAAAAAACAACGTCTTCTTGGGAAGAGGCTACTGCCTGGAGAAAAATTGCTAAAGATGACATTGCAAAATACGGAGAAGTTGGCATGGCTTTAAGAGGATCCATGCAGCACTTCCCCATCTAACATCTCTTGTTTATGCTGATTTTTTACAAAATGACTCAACAACTCATACAGAACCTACTTGGCAATTGAAATCAAGGCTTTGCAAGAGATATGGACATTAAGATGAATAGCGTTTATCGACTATGAAGAGTAAAGTTTTATGATTATGTGTCGTTTGAACAGTTCTGAAGGAAGTGTTAAGAGATGTATATTCGTTCTAGAAAAATAGATTTTTGCAAGTTGATCTCTTAACTCATTCATGAAGTTATGAAGTTTGTTTAACTCGCCCTGGAGAATATCATATTGTCTCAAGGCTTGCCGTGGGTCATTTACTTGATTCAAAGAAGTATATTTTTCAATAAATTTCAAAAAAGTCTGCACGTGATTTTTGGAGTAGTTATATGTAATATCTGAAATTTTATCATCCATCAATTGATGGAATGGAAAACCTAATAACTTTTGTAGGTCTTCCTTCAATTCATTAAGAAAGCTTAAACTCAGTTGATAGCTTTCCCTATAAATCTCTGAATGTTTTACTAGATCACCTTTAGAGAAGCTTAGAACATATTCCAATCCATCCAAACAGTCATCTACTTTATGAACATATTGAATAAGGAAAAAAATTATTTCTTCACCATCACTGTTCACTTTAAATTGATTTCTAAAATTTCCTTGAGCTATGGCTTTCACATAGTCTAATAGCCATTTTGAGAAAAGCTCCCAATATTGATCTTGACAGGCTTCTAAGAGGGGCGGAGAAAGATGAGTTGATGCTAAGAGATTTTTCATGCGTTCCAAATCATTACGTATGATGATAACCTTGGTAGTGTCACTGCTTTTTTCAGATCGATAAAGATCACTGCGTAAAGAGATCAGAATTTCTAAAATATGATGCCAAGGCGGAGAAAATTCGGGGGGTTCTCCGATCAATCGTTTTAACTGCTCAGCCTTTACTACTTCATATTTTCTTTGATTTCTGATAATTGTAGAAGTAAGAAAACCTGATAGAACTAGACTGTCCAGAAGCTCTGCAAGGCTTCGTTTGCCATATCCAATATCTACGGCATCAGATGCGGTGAAATCACTTTTAATTTCAGTCAAAAAATATGTGAAAAGATCCGCCCGAGCTCCCACTCCAAAAAAGGATCTTAAGCGCAATTGCAGTAGAGATGGAGCATTTAAATGAGGTAATATGGTTTTCTCACTGGGAATAAATTTTAATGGAATTACCTCTGAAAATATTGGCCAATTTGATTGGGTAATTGTATTTAAAGTTGAAGAGAAAATAGAGAAGGGCTCAAAAATTGGTGTTCCAATTTTTTTTACCAAAGTTTTAAGACGACTTACTGAAACAAAATGATGATAACGTGAACACCAATCCAATGCTTCATCTCGAAGACGGGGATCATAATCTGCAATAACAGAGGTTAAAATAATGAGTTCTTCAAGAGAGACCAAACAATGTTTATGTCTACGAAAATTACCAGCGACCCCTAGTTCAGTCCAAAGACTCCAAGCAATCTCTGCTAATGCATCATTTAATTGTTGAATAATTGTTTTAATTTTACCCACTCAGTTCGTTTACGACAGCTTCTAGATCTATAAAGAACCCCTCTGATGTGTCATGTGTAATGCACCATTGCTTTGCCTCTACTAGCTCATCTTTGTTAGGTTTTAAATGTTTTAAATCCATATAATGTTTGCTCGTAGGTCCTTGGTCAACTGTTGCGTAAAGTTTGAAGCAAATTTGGTCAAAACGTCCAGCGAGATGAAGTTCTTGTCTAGAAGCAATCTTCCTAAAGTAGTCAAAGCAGCCTCTAGAGAGGCCACATTTAGATCAGTCATTTGAAATCTCCTAGAGTTTTAAACGCTCGTTTTGATAGTTTTATCTTACCAAAACAGGTGATTATTTTGCAGCAAAATCAATTGAGCCAAATTTCATTCATGAAAAAAATCGATGCCTGAATTTCGGCGATGCCTTTTTTGACTATTTGCTATAATGTGCCCACATAATGAGGTGATACGTGATAGCAGACGAAAACAAAAAACAATATTATAGAGCGTTGATTGAAAAAAAAGCAGAGTATGAGGGCGTTTTCTTTGTCGGAGTTAAAACTACAGGTGTATTTTGTAGACCCACTTGCCCAGCGAGAAAACCAAAATTTGAAAACTGCGAATTTTTTGAGACCGCCAAACAAGCTCTCTTAGCCTCTTTTAGACCCTGTAAACGGTGTAGGCCGCTTTCACATCCTAATCATGTTTCTAAACTTGTACAACTTCTTGTAAAGGCTGTTGAAGAAAACCCGGAAAAACGTTGGAAAAATAGAGACTTTCAAAAATTATCAGTAGATGCCTCAACTGCTCGTCGTCAATTTAAAAAACGATTTGGCATGACTTTTGTGGAGTATGCACGCGCAAGGCGCATGGGTCTTGCGATGAAACAAATTAGGAAAGGTGACGCTGTGATCGATGCGCAGCTTTCATCTGGATACGAATCTAGCAGTGGTTTTAGAGATGCTTTTTCCAAAATTATGGGGGCTGCGCCCACCCAATTAGGGCAGAATAAAATTTAGACATAGCGTCCGCAATCGAAAGACCTTCAGCTTTTCGGGCTGTTGCTCAAGCCAACGGAGCTAACCAATTTGCAATCATAGTTCCATGTCATCGCGTGATCAATACGAATGGCAAACTTGGCGGCTATGGCGGTGGCTTGGCACGCAAACAGTGGTTACTTAATCATGAAAATGCTCATTTATCCATTAAACCTAAAAACGGCAGCTGGAGACGCTAACTTGACATGAATCTCTTGAACCAGAATCATTTGCAGTGGGGCGGTCCAACACCCTTTGGGAATGTCCCACCCCACTGCAAAGTGATTCTAATTCAAGACCTTGCGCCAATTTAGCATCTCGAACTGCCGTTTCTAGGTTAAACCTTTTCTTTAAAAAAGAAATCGATCTCTCTTTGAGCAGCTTCTTTGCTATCGGAGCCATGGACTGCATTTTGGCTTTTTGATTTCGCAAATTTTGCGCGAATAGTATTTTGCTCTGCTTGTTTAGGATCTGTTGCCCCCATGAGCTTGCGATTTTTTTGAATGGCTTGATCGCCTTCTAAAACGATCGCGACGATCGGTCCTGAGCTTATGTATTTGACAAGCTCATCATAAAAGGGTTTGCCCTTATGTTCGGCATAAAATTCTTTGGCTTGATTTTCACTCATCGTCCCCATTTTCAGGTCGGCAATTGTCAACCCATTGCTTTCAAAAATCGCGATAATTTCACCTATGTGATGAGCGGCTGTGGCATCTGGCTTGATTAGCGACAGTGTCTTCTCGGCAGCCATAGCATGGCTGATTGTCATGGCCAATAAGGCAACCCCAAGGATATATTTGGTAAGATTTTTTAGCATTTATGACTCCTTTGAATCGATTAAGAATATAATGTTGTCGGAACAATTTGTTGTAGCGCCTCTTCAGACAGAAGATTTTTTTACAAAACATCAAATAAATTGTTGAACGGAATGTGGTTTTTCCAGCGATACGCTTTGAAATCGCGACAATCTGTCGATAGGATATCCCCTTGCTGTAAGTGATTTGCCAAAATGACCAATGAAGCATCAGCTAAGTCCATTGGCAAATCGCTATATTTGCCCATCAATTCTCTAATTGTTCCATAATCTTTTTCAGTTAGGTTAAAAAGTAAAAAAGCCCCCTCTTCAAGGTTTTTGAAAAATGGAACGATCTTGTCTGAAGCCACATTAAGAAGCAAATGACAAACTTCAGTAAGAACGGGCCAGGTTGTAATCCATTTTCGCTTAGGCAAATTATCTAACATCTCAACTGCCTTCTTGTGATATTGATCCTTTGCATTGCCGAGGGCAATAAAAAATCCTGTATCAATAATCAAGTATTCATTATTTGCTTTCATGTTTAGCCTTTAATCCATGAATAAGATCGCGTTTATAGTCTAAAGAGAGATCTTTTTTTCCCCTAAAACTACCAATATAACCCGATTCTTTAAAAATCTCCTGAGGAGATTTTTTCGATTTTTCTTGCTTGAGCAAATATTGATACAAGGCATGAATTGCGTCCTTAATCGCCTGAGTTTGAGTTGCATTAAGAGTCTCTTTTACATAGGTAAGTTCTTTTTTTATATCCTCGTCAATGCGAAAACTGATCGTCTCCATATATTTTCTCCTTATACTTAAGTAATAC
>JABDAE010000130.1 GCA_013289325.1 Chlamydiota bacterium | reverse complement strand
AGGCGGATTATGATTCCGCTCCAAAACACACTGTAGGACAATTGATCACACATAATCACAACAGACCCAGCAAGTTAAAACGTTCAATATTATCCTAGCCTTTCATCATTTATAACTGCTGATTATACTTAACTGCACCAAATTTGCACCAAAAATCTCTTTTCGCTGTATTTTAATGTAGCTCTTGAGCTACAATTAAAACAATGGAGCAGTGGACATGACCGAAGGGTATGAAATTGATATCTACGCAACTGAGACCGGCAAAGAGCCTTTTGTCGAGTGGGAAGACAGCCTAGATGTGCAGACCATAGCAAAAATTGAAGCGCGGCTTGCTCGTATCCGCAGTGGAGGCAATCTTGGCGACTACAACACCGTTAACGATGGCGTATTCGAATTGCGATTTGACTTTGGTCCGGGATACCGAGTCTATTTCGGATTTGGCAAGAACAAAAAGCAGCTCATTATCTTATTGGCAGGGGGTTCTAAAAGGCACCAGTCAAAAGATATAAAAAAAGCAAAAGAGTACTGGCATAACCACTTGAGCCGGGACAGGAGAAAAACATGAAACGTTACAGAAGCTACAAAGAGCATTTAATCGAGAGGCTTAAAAAACCTGAACAGGCCTCTGCCTATCTTAATGCTGCCCTGGAAGAGACTTTTGAAACAAAAGATCCCGGCATATTTCAACTAGCTGTTCGCGATGTGGTCGAAGCGCATGGCGGCATGGCAGAAATTGCCGCAAAAGTTGAAGTCTCAAGAGAGAGTTTTTATCGCAGTCTTTCTAAAAAGGGCAATCCCCGCTTTTCCACCTTAATCACTGCGATTAAAGCCTGTGGCCTGGATATTGGCTTCTCTCCCCATCATGCATAGAAACCATTGCAAACAACTTAAAAAGAAACATAGGAACTAGAACGATAAATTCATAGAACGAAACTTTTTTCTCAAAATAAACCTTGAGCTATTGTGACAAAAGCATCCCACATTGATTGAGCATGTACCTGCATGGAGTCCCGTCTCCGTAGAGATCTTTTACAATATTTATCAGTAAATAATAAAAAAGGATCAACCTTTGCAGAGATCAGATCACAGTTTTCAAACCCACCAGCAGACCGCACTTTACGCGATGACTTTCAGCATTTAAAGCGACTAGGTTTAGTAGATGTCTCGGGGCATGGAAGAGGGGCGAAATGGTATTTAAGTGAAATGGGTAATAAGAATAAGGCGGTTGATTTCCGCCTTATTCCGCCTTAAAGTTATAAGCTTATCCTTAAGATGAAGAGGCTACAAAAGTAGCAGAAGTAGTTGGCTTTGCCACATCGCTGATAGCATTAGACAAAAGGAGTGGACAATATTTGCCCACTCCTTAATTGAGTCTACTCAGACCCTTTTGGTTTTAATAGCATTATGTGGTTTTCCCCGTAAATTGTCTTTCCTTGGGCGATTGCCTCACCTTTATTATTGACACTTCTTATTTCTTCGCATCTCATCCATATCGAATTTGGATTTTTTTGGCTATCATTTGCACCAATTCCAGAATGTAATACATTCTTTCCTGACAAGTCAAAAACAAGAGAATAACCAGCAGGGCAACAAATAAACTTTTGAGTCATTTTGCTACAGAATACTCCATAGCCAATATTTTTCCAGCCCCCATTTTGGTAGAGAATAAATCCTTCCATTAATACATCTCTGTTGTCATTTATGGCAGTTGCTATAGTTTCAGACCTAGGTCCAAACTCTGGTTTCATTTTATCATGAATATCTACTGGTTTTCCATCCACCCACATTGTTGCGTGTACCTGTTTATATAAAGTGTTTTTATAACTTAATAAAATGGCACTTTGACCGACAACATCACCATGATTGTTCATGCCAAATCCATAAGCTTCTCCAGCCTCAATCCCTAGATCTCCACTCAGCCCTTTGAGGTTAGTGACTATCCCATCTTTCCATATAACAGGTCGACGAACCGATTTACCATTTTCATTTTCAATAACAGACTCAATCAAAACTTGGCCTGCATTGTTTATAGCAGATATTTGAGTCCCTGGAAGTAATCCTAAATTCACCGCCCCATTTTTTTTATCCCATGACCAAAGAGCTATACTGTCTGTGGTAACGTTAACAGTTCCGTAAATTTTACCTTCATCAGTTAAGTATTTCCAGTTGATATCTAATCCTAAAGATGGTTCTTTGGCAGGAAGTTCACAAAAACCTCCATCTTGATCTCTGACAAAAAAATGCTTGCCGGCAGATGATCCATCGATGTTGTACCATCCAAGGATTTGTCCTTCGTTGTTGATTGCAATTGCTTGGCTTTCACTTGTCTGTAAGGTGCCAATATCTAAGATTTCATAATCCATCGCACTTAAGCAAAAAGCAGCTGTTAGAAAACAAAAAAGACTTGTGATACATAATTTTTTGAACATGATATCTCCTTATTAGATTAATAATACTCAGCAAGAATAATACGCAAATCATTAAATATCAATATGCAATGATTTTTTTATTAAACACATCACCAGGATCAACGATTGCAATGGCATAACATCCAACTGTTTTTGTATGATAATATAAATTTATTGTGTATATTAAATAATTTACATGTGCAGAGGGACTTTAAAAACATTTTAGTTATTTTTAAATATTTAATTTTACACTACGTTGTAATCCGTGTTGATTTTTATAATCAGTAATGATAAATTATCCAAAAAAGGAAAACAAAATGAACTCAAAAACAAGCCAGAGCTGTCTTTTACCAATCATGTTATTAACAATTGTAAGCACATTTTTTACTGGGTGTTCAATTATTTCTTCAAATTATGTTGCAAGCTCGGGTATTCAACGACCGCATGTTTCTCCGAATGATGTTCAGGTTTATTATGAAAAGCAAGATGTGCCTTTTAAATACAAAGAAATAGGGCGTATTTTTCTTAAAAATATAAATTATTGGGCAGACCGTGATCCTGCTGGACAAATTAGCAAGATTAAGAAAGAAGCGGCTGAATCAGGTGCCGATGCAGTTATTATTGTCTCTGGAGAAAGAAGGGAGAGCTCATTTTTTTTAATGGATGGAACAGCAGGCGGAAATGCAGGCGATGTATTCCAATATTCTGGTATAGCCATAATCAGGGAATAACATAAGAAATGACTCCTTTCATTTACTTTGCCAATGTTAATATTGAATAGCATCTTTGCAATCGCGAAAAAATTCACGAAAACTTTTTTGTTCTGCAATAACCTCTTTCGACCTTTTACCGTGTTTCCATGGGGCTTTCTTTTGTCGCTCCTTTCCCTCTAAGGTCTTAGCTCCAGTGCTTTTTCCTCCGTGAATGCGACACACACGCTTGCCTTTAGTGGCAAAATTTTTGCACTGCATCCCTGATTGTTTGGATTTTGCTTGGCAAATTGGTAACGTATCCATAGATTTTTCATTTAACCTTGATAGCTGTCCATAAGGTACTTTGCTAGTTTTTATTTTTGGCCTGTCATGCCAGCACTCATTTGGCCAGTGACAATCGCCTGACCCCCTTCATTAACTTGGACATGCTGTACCGTCATCTTTTGCTCACCTTTTCTGCGGTACCGCATTAACGTATCGAGTGTCTCGTTAAACAAGCGCATCAATTTAGTTGATCGATTCACATACATATCAGCTTTATCACCAATGGCTTGAATAGTTTGCGAAAGAAAATGCATTCCTTGAAAGTGTAGGGCTATCAGCCGACTAATAAGCATCCCTTCATATTCGTCTTGAGGGTGCATGGCCTTTAGAGCGTCCAGAATCTTATTGTAAAACGCGACAGTATCGTTGTTGCTGCTCTTTGAGGAGGAAGTATTGGTAGCCGCAACACAACCTACAAATATTGCAGAAGCAAAGTCTAGTGTCTTTGTGCCTGTTGCTTCACAAACACTTGCCAAAAACAAATCCCTTATTTCTTCTACAGTGCCTCTTGGTGAATCTAGATCAAACCCAAAGCTGTCTTGTGCTTCTTCTTTAACTTTAAAACGAATAGACGAATTACGGTCCTTTTCTTTTGCTTTCCAGCGGATAATTGCCTCTTTTTCCTTTGGATTTAATGGCGGTTTTATAGATTGTTCCGGTACTGTATTAGGCACTGATTTTTCATCCATATCTTCCCCCTATGAGAGTGTATTTTGTTTTATTTTAGCAATAGTCTGAATGGCTTGCAACCTGGTCATTTTAGATGTATCGAATCCCCTACTGACAAGAAAATATCGCTGCATTTGAGTTAGGGGTTCATTGGATGAAATGCGCCTTTGCTTGTTCTTTAAAGCTATGACTCTTCGAATTTCGATCGTTGCTTCTGCCTTGGTCATTCCATGACGATAAACGCCATATTTTTCTAGATATTCCTGTTGCCCCTGCGTAGGATGATAATCCCCACGCATCCATGGTGCTTTCATGTCGGCAAAAGCTATCTTCAAGTGACGGCGGGCGTAATCCTCACAGACCCCTGAGCAATACTCGATCGGAAGGGGGGATCTGACAATCTGTTGAGTTGTCCCATCTTGGCGATGTAATCTAGCAATATACCCGCTATCTGTTGGGGACATGACAATTTCATTCTTCTCATCGTCAATAAGGCTCCATTCTTCGTCACCTATGGCAATCCACATAAAACGAGTGGTGCCAAGTATATCAAACTCTCTATCTACCTCTTCAAGAACCATGATTTTCGGCCTTTTATCGACCTCTTTTTCCTCTTCCTTTGACCTTTCTACCTTACTCTCAGCAGCCTCTGGTATTGCGCCGCTTAATGTCATGATCGATTCGAGATTATTGCTTCGATCAGTAAAATCAAGAACTAGACAGTTTTGCTTACCGGGAAATAAGCGAAGACCCCTGCCGACACATTGAATGTATAAAGAGTGGCTCTTTGTCGGTCTTGCCATGATTACAGCGTCGATACTTGGCTCATCAAACCCTTCAGTTAGAACACCACATGAAGTAACTACCTGTATACGGCCATACTTTAGGTCTTCGAGAGCTTTCTTTCGCTCATCCGCTAGCATGTCGCCCCATACGGCAGCAGCTGTAATGCCAGCCTTCTTGAAAGCTTCCGCCAAGTCTTTGCAATGTTGCACATCAACGCAAAAGGCTACAGCCTTACGATCTTTAGCATACTCTTGAAATTTATCTACAATGAATGTATTGCGTTCAGAGCTGTTCATTGTCTCTGCTAAATCGCAAAGTGAGAAATCGCCATTATAGGAGCGAATCCCTTTCATCGAAAAGTTAGTAAGGATCTTACGGCCGATTACTGGAGAAAGGTAGCCAGCTTTAATCATAGTACCGATTGAGCGACTAAAGACAAGTTTTTCAAAAGTGGTGCCTAACCCATTATTATCTGATCTTTGAGGGGTCGCTGTTACACCGATTAAAAGCTTTTTAGATTGATAACCGAATCCTAACGCTTCGATAATAGATCTATACGATTCGGAAGAAGCATGATGTGCCTCATCGATCATCATTAGATCAAAGCCTTGCTCTTTAAGGAGTTCAAGACGTTTAGGCCTGCTGCAGGACTGAACAGATCCAATCACTACTTGATTACCGATTTCGTTTCTTTCTGCCATACAAATGCCGATCTTCACAAACGGCCAAAATAGCTTAAACTTATCCAGGGCCTGAGTAATAAGTTCTTCTCGATGGGCTAATAGAAGAGTTTTCCTATTGAGCTGCTTGGCAAGGGCCGACATCACGATAGTTTTTCCACTTCCTGTGGGAAGACATATTAGCTGCCGTTGTATCCCAGCCACAGCAGCATCAGAAATTGCCTCTAAAGCCTGTAGTTGATAATCGCGAAGCTTTAGCCTGTTGTCCATATCCATTTCCGTTTTACCTTTCCTTAGCTTCTCTCATATGAAAATAACATCGCAAATATCTCTGAGTTAAATAGGCTACAAAAGTATCAGAAGGCTATTGCATCTTTTGTAGCTTTTCATGTTCTTATAATCACAGGCTTAATCCATTCTTAAGCCGAGGGTGAATTTTAACCACAAGCTTAGGTCTTCCAGATGTTCGAATTTGTTCACATCGAAGCCACCCATATAAAACTAGAATGTCAATTGCTCGCTGAGCTTCATCAGGCGTTGCTAACTTTGACCAATGACATAAATATAGATCTCTCAAGGTAAAATCCTCTTTAAGATCACCTTTTTGTAGATGATCAAATAATGCTCTTGCAGACTCTAAACTCGCATTTTCCACGCTTGCATATAATCGCCGCGCATGTGTTTCAAGATAAGCACACCATCTAACCGCGAGTTCCGCAGCATCCAGATCAACATGTATGATTTCTAAATTCCGATCTAAATTTACACTCATTTGAAAAATCAAACTAAGACTTGGCATCAAACTACGAAATTTTGCCAAATGACTTTCCATCACCTGAGTAAGATCGCCGCTGCGCAGACGTTTTTCGAGATTGGCCCTCCAATCATCAAAAACCTTTTGCCCTTCTGTGGAAAAGTGTACTGCCGGAATATCAGTACCCAAATCTTCCTTCAATAGCGGGTGTTCGTACTGCTCAATTTTAGCGAAGATTTCATGTGCTCGTTTCCTTGCATCTTCGTCTGGAAAACGATCAACATTGCTCCATTCCTTTGGAACATCAGGCCACACCAAAAGTTGAAAACGCTGTATCAGACCATCATCGCCAGCACCGCCCTTCAAGGCTTGATAAATATATGCAGATAGTGGACCTGGCTGTATCCCACCCAAAATACTGATGCAAAGAGCGGGAATATGCAACGTCCCCCGCCTAATTCGATCGACCGTAAAACTTCCAGAACCATTCCAGCCTTCAAGAAAAAATGCTCGATCTCCTTC
>JABDAE010000129.1 GCA_013289325.1 Chlamydiota bacterium | reverse complement strand
CATTAAAAAATCTGACGGGTCAAGCCCATCAAAAGAGTCTATTCTTAAATGGGCATGCGAAAAATCATGGGCCAACGTATAACTATTTGGTATAGCCACGGCGATGCATCCCGCACTCACAGCGGAAGAGATTCCTGTAAAACTATCTTCAATGGCTATGCACTCATCCGGAAGAACTCCTAAAAGCCTTGCGGTCTCTAAATAGACATACGGCTTAGGCTTATTTGTGCCGTCCGGATCGCTGTACTCTGCTAAATCTTCACATCCTGAGACGATGGCATCAAAACAATAATCTATCCCAAATTTCTTTAAAGTTTTTAAAATTTGTTGCTTAGTGTTCCCAGAAGAGAGCCCTATTTTAATACCTAAATGTTCTTTTTCTCTTACGAGACGCCTTAAAAAATCGATTGTCGCTTGGATAGGTGGAAACTCATTATTTTCATGGAGTTGTTTGGAAAAAGCGTTTTTATCTTCCATTATTTCTCTTGCAGCATCACGTCCAAGGAGCTTACAACAATAGGAGACTATTTTCTCATCAACATGAGGAAATCCTAAAAGCCTATTTTCGTTCATGAAGCTCCAGAACGCATCAGATGTCAACTCATATCCTTGACGCTGAAGAGCATACTCCCACTCCAAAAAATACGCACTCCCATTATCTATTAATGTTCCGTCACAATCAAAAACGACCGCTTTTATATTTGCTGCAAAAGTCACGTTTGCAACGAAAAGCGCAAGAGTAAAAATACACAATTTTAATTTTGACATCGACAGATCTTGTATAAGTTGTACCTAAATTACAGGCAAAAACATAGCTTAAAATCTATTTTTAGTCTATGTGAAATAACAATTTTACCCTAATTTTTTAGCTGTAAATGATTTTTTTCGAATAAAGATAAATTTACTACACAAAAATCTATTTTATGCTATAATTCTTATTAGAATACTATAACAAGTAAATATAAAATTACAAAAAATCTTATTTATTTCAAGGGGGTAATTATGAAAATTCGAAGTATAATTGCAATAATAGCAGTTTCATTGTTTGCCATTACATCACAGATAAGCGCCAGTGCCATTACCGGAAAGGTAAATCTGTTGCCTATACACCTTCAGTGCGAAATGCAGATGGAACTCTAGTGCCTTCACAAACAACCGTAACATTACAAACGAAGAATGGAAATAAAAAAATGATTGTTAGTGGACAAGCAGACATGGCGAGCAATCTTATAGTAGGGACAAAAGCTACTTTTAACAAAATGCCAAAAGAAAAATCTTTTCTGCTAACAAACGGCATGCTAAATAGCCAGGTAACGACCGTGCCTGGTATGGGGTCTGAACTCTATATTGTGAATAATAAGAGTTCTCTTCCCGCATCTGCTGTATCTAACGCAACCAAACAAGATTTAAAATCTGGACAAAAGGTTGTGGAGCAATATAAGTTCACCCCAAAGGAGGGATCAACCTTTACTATTAAGAAAATCATATAATCCAAAAACATAAACGAATTTATAATTGGCTGATTGGACTAGTGGGAGCTGCTGGGGATTTAATAATTTTCTTGACATCTGCACAAAAGGGGGTATTTTAAAGTAAAAGGATTTGTTATAATGAGGATAAGGAAAAAGCCTGTCGCAAGGGTTTTAATCATCTCTGCATGTATTTTGCTGTTTATTTTACTCATGCAACCTTTGCAAGTGATTAAATTTAGGCGCTACATCGATATTTTATTTCCCGCTGGGATCATTGGGATAAAAGAATTGGATATGTTGCTGATTATTCAGGGCCTCATGCTGATCATCGTCTTACCCGTATATCTATTTACCTTCCTCTTTTCCTGGTGGTATCGCTCCGATAATAAAAAAGCCATCTACGAACCAGATCTTGTCGACAACAGGCTAGCTGAGTATTTTTGGTGGGGAATTCCTTTGGTAATGACCCTCATTGTCGCGGTATTTACTTGGTACAAAACCCATGAATTAGATCCATATAAGCCTATAGAATCCGATAAAAAGGCGATGACCATTCAAGTTGTCGCTTTGCAATGGAAGTGGCTCTTCATTTATCCAGAAGAAAATATTGCCTCCTTAAATTTTTTTCAGTTTCCAAAAGATGTTCCGCTCCATTTTGAAATCACCTCGGATGCCCCAATGAATTCCTTTTGGATTCCACAGCTTGGCGGCCAAATTTATGCCATGCCCGGAATGAAAACTGAGCTTTATCTCATGGCAAATAAAGAAGGCGACTATAAAGGCTCTTCTGCCAATATCAGCGGAGAAGGATTTGCAGGGATGAATTTTATTGCAAAAGCCACAACTGAAGAAGAATTTAATAAATGGGTTGAATTGGTTAAACAATCACCAAATGACTTAGATCGATCTTCTTATAAGAAGCTTTTAGTGCCTAGCTCATACAACGCCCTTGAATTGTATAAGCTGGCAGATTCCACTCTTTTTGAGTATACAATCATGAAATATATGCACCCACAAAAAGAATAAGTAATCTTATGTTTGGCAAATTGACTCTTGAAGCACTCAATCATGAAATGAGTCAGAACTTAGCCGTCATCTCAATGGTGCTTGGCGGCATCGCAATGATTGCGCTTATCACCTACCTTAAGCGCTGGAAATGGCTATGGAAAGAATGGCTCACAACAGTTGATCCTAAACGAATTGGGATCATGTACATCATTGTCTCGTTGATCATGTTCATGAAGGGGTTTGCCGATGCACTCATGATGCGCCTTCAGCAAGCTTTATCTGTTGGAGCCTCTCATGGCTTTATCAATGCTAACCACTTTCAGGAAGTGGTGTCAGCCCATGGCACCACCATGATTTTTTTTGTGGCTATGGGCGTCATGTTTGGGCTGCTCAACTTAATAATTCCCCTTCAGATCGGCGCGCGCGATGTGGCCTTTCCATTCTTAAATGCTTTGGGATTTTGGCTTTTTACAGCAGGCGGCATGTTGACACTTGTTTCACTTGTTGTGGGCAGCTTTTCTGCCACCGGATGGCTTGCCTACCCTCCCTTATCAGAGCTTGAGTATAGTCCAAATGAAGGAGTTGACTACTGGATATGGCTTGTCCAAATTGCAGGCGTTGGAAGCACGATGTCAGGTATTAACTTTTTTGTCACCATACTAAAAATGCGCTGCTATGGGATGAGCCTCATGAAAATGCCAATTTTCACATGGAGCGCACTTTGCGCAATGGTCCTTGTGATTTTTGCTTTTCCGATCCTTACAGCAACTCTTGCTTTGCTTGCTTTAGATAGGTATATGGGAATGCATTTTTTTACGGCGAGCCATGGGGGTAATCCGATGATGTATATCAACCTTATCTGGGCTTGGGGACATCCTGAGGTGTATATTCTTATGTTGCCAGCTTTTGGGACTTTTTCTGAAGTTGTGCCTACATTTTCTGAAAAGCGCCTTTTTGGATATACCTCTATGGTCTGGGCACTTATTGTGATCACGGTTCTCTCATTTGTCGTATGGCTGCATCACTTCTTTACGATGGGCGCAAGCCCTAATGTCAATGCTTTCTTTGCCATTATGACGATGCTAATTGCGATTCCGACAGGAGTTAAAATCTTTAACTGGCTGTTTACGAAATTTAGAGGCAAAGTCCACTTTGATACGCCAATGCTATGGTTTTTTGCCTTTGTGCTCAATTTCACAATCGGAGGCATGACAGGCATTTTACTCTCAGCTCCTCCTGTAGACTTTCAAGTGCACAATAGCCTATTTTTGATCGCCCATTTCCATGGAATGGTCATAGGAGGGGTATTGTTTGGATTTTTCTGCGCCTTTACCTATTGGTTTCCCAAATTTACCGGCTTTATGCTCAACGAAAGACTCAATCGCTACGCATTTTGGTGTTGGTTTGGGGGGTTTCTTTTAGCTTTTATGCCTTTGTACATGCTAGGATTTATGGGGGCCACAAGAAGACTTGACCACTACGATGCCTCAACCGGCTGGCAGCCTCTTTTTATTGTCGTAGGAGTTGGCGCCATCATCATCATGATTGGCGCAAGCCTTCAAGTTATAGGGCTCTTCACAAGTTTTCTAGATAGAAAGAACAACCGCGACGGCACAGGCGATCCTTGGAATGGAAGAACGCTTGAGTGGTCGATCCCCTCACCTCCTCCCTTTTATAATTTTGCAATCGTCCCAACTGTTGACCAACTCGACCCTCTTTGGGCCAAGAAGCGCGGCAAAGAGCCTCCTCAAAAAGATTATGAAGATATCTATATGCCAAAAAACACACCGGTTGGCTTCCTTATAGGCATGCTTTGCATTGTTTTTGGGTTTGCAATGACCTGGCATATCTTCTGGCTTGCGCTCATCTGCATCGTGGCAATCATCGCCTGTTTAATCGCGCGCTTATCAGGTGAAGATGAACATGACATCTTTAAAGCTGCTGAAATTAAAGCAATGGATGAAGCGCTAAGAAAGGGGCATAAGAGAGTATGAGCAAAAGATTAAGGGACTGTTCACCACTAAATTGGGCGACTGGATGCGCCAAAGCCCCGGGGTTGGATCGATCGAAAGTGGCCCCATATTATAATATTGGGGCACTTTCGATCGTCCAACCGCGGGAGCTTTCGCGCGTTCCAGTTGCCCAATTTAGTGGTGAACAGTCCCTAATGATCCATCACACAGCAGATCCTAATCCCGATCTTGGATTTCCAGATCCTCATCAAGATAGCTTTTCAAAAAATGTGCTTGGGTTTTGGATTTATCTCATGACCGATTGTCTGATCTTTGCCACATTATTTGTGACCTATGCAGTCTTACACGGCAGCACATTTGGGGGGCCATCTTCTAAGGACCTTTTTGAGTTACCTACAGCATTTGCTGAAACCATGATCCTTTTATGCAGCACGCTCACCTCAGGTCTTGCCATGCTTGCGGCTGTTAAGAGTAAAACAAAACAAATCCTGATATGGCTTACGCTCACTTTTTTGTTAGGGGCATCCTTCATATTCATAGAACTTAGCGAGTTTTCCCATTTTATAAGAGAAGGACATGGCCCGCAAAAAAGCGCCTTTCTCTCCTCCTTCTTTACTTTAGTTGGAACGCATGGCTTGCATGTGTCGGTTGGACTTTTTTGGATGCTTGTAATAACTTTTCAGCTCCTGATTGCAGGGCTTACACCAGCCACTTTTCGAAGACTTGTTATTTTTAGCATGTTTTGGCACTTTTTGGACCTTGTTTGGATCTTTATTTTTACCTTTGTCTACCTATTAGGAGTAGCATAATGAGTCACGAACTAAGCTTGCACGAATGTCAAAAGAAATGGCATGGCTCATTAAAAAGTTATCTATATGGTTTTTTCGGTTCACTTGCGTTGACAGCCATCACGTTTTCGCTCGTCCTTTTTGAGGGTCTTTCTGGCAACGCCTTGATCTACACTGTTGTCTTTTTAGCGCTTATGCAAGCAGTTGTGCAGCTAGTTTTTTTCCTCCATTTGGGGCGAGAAGAGAAGCCAAAAATTGAGAGTATGGTGTTTTGTTTTATGATTCTTATTCTTTTGATCATCTCACTTGGATCCTTGTGGGTGATGAATGATCTCAACGCTCGGATGATGCCGAAGATGGAAATGAATCATGATTAATTATTATCTCATTACAAAACCTGGCATCATCTTAGGCAATCTTTTAACGGTTGCGGCAGGTTTTTTGCTAGCCACCAAAGGAAATATCGATGTAGCGCTTTTTTTAGCTACCCTTTTAGGTCTTACCTTGATCATGGCATCAGCCTGTGTTTTCAATAATTATATCGATCGCCCTTTAGATAAACTCATGCAAAGGACGAAAAGAAGAGCGTTGGTGATTGGACTAATCCCTGAAAAAAATGCCATTTGCTTTGCAACCATCTTAGGCGTTTTGGGAGGAGCTTGTCTTCTTTACTTTACGAATTTGCTCACCTTTTTAATTGCTGCCTTTGGTTTTGTAGTCTATGTACTGCTCTATAGTATTTGGAAAGGAAAAACAGTCTATGGCACTGCAATTGGCAGCGTTGCCGGCGCTATCCCCCCAGTTGTAGGCTATTGCGCCGTTTCCAATGACTTTGACCTTGCAGCCCTCCTCTTTTTTTTAATGATGGTGCTATGGCAGATGCCCCATTTTTTTTCGATTGCGCTTTTATACCGCGATGACTATGCAAAAGCCAATATTCCTGTTCTTCCCGTTGTGAAGGGCAATCGTCGCACTAAAATTCATATGGTGCTTTATATTGCGGCTTTTACAATTGCATCTTTATTGCTTTCCTATTTTCACTACACGGGATATCTTTACTTATATATCGCTTTAGGTCTTTGTTTAGGCTGGCTAACCTTAAGCATAAAAGGATTTTGGAGCATAAACGACGAAGTCTTTGGCAAAACAATGTTTCGCTACTCACTTTTTCTCATCACCATTTTTTGTTTCCTTATCCCAATTGACAAAATCTAAATAGACTTCTTTCGAAACTAATGTGGTGTCAGAGGCTCCTAGGAGAGAATGCGGCGCGCGAAATAAGTAAATTGACTCCGATAAAATAGACAAATAACACAATAGCGAATATGACTAAATCCCGCTGTGTTTCCTGCATCAAGTAATCAGGATCCGGACCTTTATAATCTTTATTCCAATTATAGAATGCCACACATCCCCCAATCCCCGCACCTCCTATGCCATTTGCTAAACAATAGCTAAAGAGAATACAAAACACTCGACTCACCACACAAGCATTAGTTTTTTTGGCAGTTTGCGATGCTGGCGATTCAGCTCTTTCTGTACTTGATGGGAGTTGCCGGATACTAGCTTCTTGGGGTGCTAATAAGTAGCTGGTTTCTTCCAGCGTTGCTTGGGAGGAGGATGCTGATTGTAGTGCAC
>JABDAE010000128.1 GCA_013289325.1 Chlamydiota bacterium | reverse complement strand
GCCTTGCATATCAACAATCTCATGAATTGTCTATACTCGGAGTAAAAAATGAACTCGGGTTACCTCTTGCGCTTGTTTTTACAGTTCCAAAAAATGATATTAACACTTCATCTAATTTTGGAGCAGGGATAAGCACTAACTGGTTTTCAGCCGTTCGCAAAGCCCTTTGTGAAGTCCTTCAAGGGATTGCGGTGCCTGATGTTGATATTACTGATGAGCTTCCGAAGACTTTTATTGAAAGACCTCGATTTTGGAAGTCTCCGGATAGAAAGCCTCTTCTACAAAAACGCTTAACTGCAAAAAATGAGCAAATGCCAGTTGATATGTTTACTGAAGTGCATTCACTATCAAATTTGGATCGATCATTCATGCACCAGATTTTTTTTGCAGATCTTACACCTCCTGACGTCGGACTAGCAGGTTGGCACGTTGTTCGTGCAATATGCGAACACTTTGAGCCTTTTTCAGGTAGCTATGAATACGAAAAACCCAATATAGAACGTGTAAACAAATATCTCAAGTCTCAAAAAGCTTTAACAGTAAATATAATAAACACTGATCCTTTTCCATACCCTTAAAGGCAAAAATATATGTCTGCTTTGCTAACTCGTTTCAAACTCTTACCTCCAGGTGTTAAACGACCAGATGGAAGTTGGAGTTTATTGAAGGTAAATGTTGACTCGAACTATACCCCTTTTCTTGCCCAGCATGCAGATACGATTTTAAATTCCAAGGAAAAAAAACTTTGTAATTCTACCTTAGATTGGAATGATATTGCTTCTCCCCATGTTGCCAAATATCTACTTTCAAAACATCCTCAAATACAATTTCTTGACTTTAGTGAACCATGTAATCTTACTATTCTCACCCATATACAGGCTGCAGGAATAACAGAAAAATACTGGTTAGGAAAAAAAAGCACAGCAGGATCGTCTCACTTTATTAAAAGCGAAGCTCGAAATCGAACAATTTGTGAGGTATTGGAGCGCACTGCACTCTCTGAATTGCAATTGCCTCTCAATAAAATCTGGGGAAGTGCAGTTGCCCCCTCTCATAAACTAGCAGAACTCAAAGCCATTGAAGAAAGCCTCGAACGATGGATTACTTATCATGCTTGGTCTAAAACCGCAGAATATAGATTTTTCCCACTTTCTGTAGATGATTTTTCTTATAGCGGTATTATCCGGGCAGCTCTTTTTGAATGGGAAAGATATAAAGCTCAAATCAATATTTTTTTAGTAGTGAATCCATATAATATACCTGTAATTCTTGTGCAAATTCAAACTTATGCCTATAATAAATTATGGACTTTTTTCAGCAACGGAATTGGAAGTACGCTTTCACAAGCGCTGATAAAAGCACTTTTGGAAAGCATCCAGTTTGTGCCTGGAAAACATTCATCCTCGTGGCTTGAAGAAATCCAAACCTCATCTCAAAGTTGTCGTCTCTTGGAATGGAGACAACTAGGTGGCGAAGAGCAGAAATACAATTTTACGAATCACATTAATAAAGATTTTGAGAATGAAGAGCTCTATTACCATAGTCTTTTAAATATGCTTGATTACTTTAATGGTGAAATTATCATTTATCCCTTTCAAGACTGCCCAGAGCTACATCTTGGTTGTTCATACATCCCTTCAATATTAAACTGGAGTGACCATAAAGGAATCCCTATTGCATGACTCAACAAATTTCAAAAGCACTTGCTTTTTTAAAATACGCAAATTTTATTGTAATTTTAGGTAGCGGAATTACGTGGACTGGACTTAGCTACGATTTAGCAATCAAGTATAATGATCCTCGCTTTATGGCCTGCATGCAAATACTCTCTGTTATTGCAAATTTTTTAGGCCCGTTTTTTGCGTTATGGCTTAATTCCAGATCTCAAGTGCGTTCAATAATTGTTGGTAGTGAAATTACTGCCACAGTATGTTGTACAATTGTTTTTTTTCAGTTAATAAATCACGAGACATTTAGCTATTATTTCATCGCTACTCTTGGTTTACCTGTTTTCATGATTTTGTTGTCCGGTTCAATTAGCGGGTTATTCATAGAGCCTTTATATGCAAATCTAATAGAGAAAAGAGATGGATCAGATAAAGAAGTGCGGCGTGAATTCGCAACTTTTGCTTGTTGGGGAATCCTAAGCAAATTATTGGGAATGAGTATGGGACCATTTTTATTTTCTCACTTAGGTCAATACTCATTGCTGGTCAATGCCTCTTCATTTTTTATATCGTCTTTATTACTATGGATGACGATGAAAAATGTGCCACATGATGTCAAAATCATTGCAGTACGTCCTGAACAAGTGACAATTTTTAGAAAATCCACGTGGAAAGAAATTGTGAAACTTCCTCTCCTTGAGACTTCAATTGCTAATTCCATGATTTTTGTAGTCGTTTTAGCGATGAGCACTAAAGCAATGACACTTCAAGCAACACCTATTGAATTATCTTTTTTTTGGTTTGGGGCGACTGGATGTGCCTTTTTTGCGCACTTTATACTTTCTCGATTTGCTAGCATTGCGGACTTTCTTTTTCGTACGGAGAAAAAAATTGGTTTCTTTCAAGTAGTTCCAATTTTCCTTGGGCTTATGACAAACAGCATTACATTATTGTTACTTTCTCAATGGATTTTTTCTCTTCTCAATCCACTCACAACAAATCAAAGTCGTGCAGATTTTTACAAAGCATATGGTAGAGAGGCAGAAAAAGCCTTAGACGCTTATGCTATGCGTAGCATTCTGACGAGCGTTATTATCCTTGTCTTTTCTATTTTTATTTCTTTGGCTCAAACTAAAATGCAAAACATACTGCTCGCTGCGTTTTTGATGACATTGGTTGTATTACGATGGGGAATCTCAAAACGTATAGAGTTTCAAAGTAGTTATGAGGAGATTACATCATAGTGGTTCATTTAATTTGCGAAAGACTTGTGTTCTTGTACCATCCATTGATGAATTAATTTCATCTCCACAAGTAAGACAGCTTTGTGTGAGTCCTACTTGTGCAACTCGTTCATATTTAAAATGTTGTTATATTGCTCTAAAATAAAACTATTTTTGCCATAAGCTCTCACGCGAAGAGAGCCGATATCAGAGCCTTCAGGGCCATCTAAAACCGAACGCAATATGCCGGAACTCGCATAAAAGACTATCCACGATGGGGTCCCATTGGGAACAGCCTTATACTTTGGGCCTTTCTTTCTTTTACAACAAATCTTGGTGCCATCGCGTAGCGTAAATATACGCGTCGTCATCCCCTTTTGTCGCGATACAGTTTCAAATTTCACATGATCAATGTCTTGTGGATTACATGTAAAAGCGTATGAGAAGTGCTTATCCCCTTCTAGTATGACTTGATCATCTTTGGTATATTTGGCTTTATGTTTATAATTCCAATAAATGGCCCGCTTGTTCCAGGCCCCCCAAAGAGCCGATAATACCGTAAGGATCGGTGTGCCCACATTGATAAACCACTCTAGTAGCAATTGCCCCTTTCGAGATCAAAGAAAAAGAGTTGCTACAATTCCTTGTAAACAAAGATGAGTGGAAAAAGAAGCTTAGCAAAATCACAAGAATATACATCATTTTGAAATACTTTCGGTATACCCATGCTTATCGAGTTGACCTAACCATTCTCTGAAGGTAGAAACTCAGCTTTTGAGATTGTCTTAAAGGCTATTGTATACATTATTAGTGAAGCAATGGCAACTATACAGAAACTCACAGAAAAATATCCATTAAGAAAAGCCTCGCGCATTGCATTAACCTGGTAAGAGAGAGGATTGGTATTGCCGATTACTTGCAAATATTTTGGTGCTTTTTCTAACGAATAGAATATAGGAGCGGATAGGGACATAGGAAGAAATAAAAAGTTAATTATAAAGTCACGTTGCGAGTATTTTTTAATACTAAATGTAATGACTGTAGCTAATGCCGTCCAGAAAAGTGCTGATATCATTCCAACCAATATCAGTAATAAAAATCCCTTAATGGTCCAGACAGCGCCCAACAATAATGCGCATGGATAGGTAATGATCATTTGAACTACACACAATCCAATGGGAATTATTGCATGACCCAATATATAAGCACAACGACTCGTCCCTGCTGCCATCTTTAATGCCTGCAATCCCCAACGACGATCGATTGTTAATCTATAAGTTGAATGGACAAAAGTACGAAATGCTTGCAATGCTAAAATACCCGGATAGACAAAAGAGATGTATGTTGACGAATCCATGTTATTTGCAATCGCACTTCCCAATCCAGCTGTGAGCAAAAAAAGATACGCTAGCGGTTCAATGAACATACGTAAGATTCCGGGTTTATCAGAAAATAACGCTCTTCCTTCGAACTCTAAAATAATAAAAAAATTTCGCCACATAAATTCACTTGTGTATGCTGTATAAGTCTTTTAAGCCATTGTTTGTTTTATTCATTACATTGGTTTTTTCGTCGTTAATCTTGAGTTGTCCGCCCGATACGAAAAGAATATGATCGGCTAATGTTTCCATAAGTGAAAGATCATGCCCTGAAACAATCACCAAGCAACCACTATCTGCAATCCCCCTTAACTCTTTCATCAAATTATCGCTAGCAACAGGATCAAGGCCTGTTGTAGGTTCATCCAGAATAAGCACTTTCGAGTTTTGAGCAAATGCGCGTGCAACTTGTAATCGTCTCTGTTCTCCGCCTGAAAGTGATTCTGGGTTGTCCTTCATTTTATGCTGAAGACCCACTTTTGAAAGGCATTCCTTAGAAATTATTTCGGCTTCATTAAAGCCATATCCACCCAGACGAGCTCCTAAGCGTACATTGTCAAGGGCGGATAAATACCAGTCAATAGAAGAAAATTGACTTACCCATGCAATATTTCTCCCATTATCAACGTGGAGAGTGACTTGTCCTTTTGTTGGTGCAAGAACACCCACCATGATATGGATCAATGTTGATTTTCCAGCTCCATTTGGTCCTATTAATCCTACTAGCTGTCCATAGGAAAGATCAAAATTAAGATCCTCTAAAGCTTTTTTTCCATTTGAATAAGTCTTGGATACATGCTCAACAGATAATGCATATTTCATGTGTTAGCCACTATCTTGTTTATAGGTAAAGTTTTTAGCTCGTTCAAAAGCAACTTCATTGATTGGTAGGAATGTGTACTATCTGGTCTAGTTTTTAAAACTATTTCTTTAATTTCTCGTGATAATTCGCCCATGAAATTACAGCTCCCCCAATCAACTTCAAGCTTATTTTCCTTGAGGCTTTCATACCATTTAGGGCATGCGGCTGCCAATAGAAGAGAGCCTATAGCATAAATATCGCGATATATAAAACTTTTCGTATCGTTTTTACTACTAATTCTGGTTTTTAGCAAGTCGTAATAAAATCCAACAGTACCAACTTCGCTGTCTAAAATCGGTGAATTCTTTGCATTAGCATATTCAAAATCTACTAATTTTACGTGCTCTCTGTTCTCCACTCTAATATTATCAGGAGATAAATCAAAAAAATATATTTCCATATCATGCATTATAGCTAAATGCTCTGTCGTTGAAATGATCAATTTTATTTTGTCCATAAGACTAAATGAATGGTCTAATAAAATTTCATGCAAAGAATGACTGCCAAATTCTTCCATTATCAAAAAGATGTTTCCCATCACACTAACGAGATCGATGATTGCAGGAGCAATTCCCAAAGGGTGTAGTTTTTTTTGTATATGAGCTTGCCACTTAATTCTATGGGTAGCATCAACTCCTGATGTCTCAATTTCTCCAAGTGGTCTTGCTTCCTTTAGAACAACTCTTTTTATTGTTTTCAGACTATTATTTCGTTTTGTATCGCCGAAATCAAGAGCAAGATATACACCGCCCTTAGCTCGCTGCCGCAATGTTCTAAGTATAATAAATCTATTAGCAAATAATCCAGACTTAATATTACTTGAATCATGACTATTATTCGGCCAATGTTTGCAAATGGGATCTTCGATCCAGTTAGGAACGGGTAATTTTGGGTCGCGTTTATCCTGTTCTTCGCTACCATCTGGCCGTGTAATATAATTATGAGAATATATATTGGAATTATAAGATGAGGAATTTATTCGTCCATATCGATAATGAACTATTGAACAAGGATGAATGCGAATATCCGATGGTATTCTTGGGGACGTAAATCCTTGTGATATCTCTTCCAAATCTTTGATAAGTAAAATTGCATCATTATCATCGTGAGGATAAATAGTAATAAATTTTCCAACTTGGCTATACCCAAAAAGATTGGTATTCAGCGAAAGCAACTCTGAATTACTGCCAACTACTTTAAAGCCTACCCTCTTTGCAAGTAAAAAAGGGACTACAATATCAAAAATATTCTCCGAATTAAAAATTGTTGCTGATAAATGTATTTTGAAACCTTGTTCTGGTAGTTCTAATTCATGATTGTATTTTGGGAAACGCCAACATATAACATAAGAGCTTTTATGAAATATTTCAAGTTTTTCCAAATTATACTTATTTGCCTTTTTAGTAATGGGATCTTCTAGAGAGAGGCGAGCGGGTATATTCATGGATTAAACTTTTCTCCATAAATCTCTTTTCTTTCATGTACTGCTATACAATAAAGAGCGTGTGCATAAAGGATCGATAATTTGGCGTAACTTCTCAATAACTCATGGTAAGACAGTCGCCTTCGCAAGCTCAGGCAACTGTCTTACCATGAATTTTGAGAATACAATGTTGTTCGTTCAACAAGTCTAGATAATGGCGGGAGTCATAGCCTCATAAAGCCTTCAGGAAAAGGCTGCCCTGCGGCTTCGCTCCCTTATAATTGTTGATAACGCAGGAATTTTTCCGATGTTGCCCACTCTGTCTTGTAAGTATTTCCAAAAAGATCGAGGTATTTTATGACTAACGCAGAGGCGGTGAGCCGGAGAGACGCAGAGATAATTGAAAATTTGTTGTCAGAGCAGGTGCTTGATGCAGCTATTGAGGTACATAGAACTTTAGGCGGTCCTGGACTATTAGAAAGCTTAT
>JABDAE010000127.1 GCA_013289325.1 Chlamydiota bacterium | reverse complement strand
GTTTTGAATCCAATTTTGTGTGAATTTTCAGAAAGATGCTTGCTTTATTCAGAAAAACTTGGTAACGTGTAGTTATTCGTTGTTTGAACACCATAACGATTATTACAATAGATTATCTGCTCAAGAAAAGAATGAAAACAAAAAGGAACGACCGAATGAAAAAAATAGTGACTTGCGTTTTAGCTTTTGTAGCGTTAACGCTACATGCACATGCTGATACGTGGCAAAATCATTGGGAAAGAGCTGTTGAGAATTGCGGAGGTAAAAATTATAAAGCTGCTGAGACAGAATTTGGCCTAGCTATTTTGTCATTAGAAACAAACAATGATGAGTCTCATCCACATGTTTATGTGGATAGAGCCCGTCTTTATTTATTACAAGACCGATATACCGAATCACTAATAGATCTCAATAAAGCGCTTGAATCAAAGCACTTAATGAACACGGATAGAATTCGTGGCCTTGTTACTCGCATTTTCACTTGCGTTAATCTTCAGATGGATGACCAGGTTTTAGCAGATTATGATGCATTTAAGGCAATGAGTCCTAATTTTCCTAAAGTTGAGTTCACAAACGAGAGTGTGGTTATTCGAAATATGCCTAATTCTAATTGTTATAGATCACTCGCTAAAGCATTTCTTATTTCAAGTGAGATATGTGAAAGTGAAACTGACATTAAGGAGTTGGATTCTGGAATCATGATTGCCAAAAGAAAAATTGTGGTTGATAGTGGTTGTCCATGTGATGTAGAGAGAAACCTGGCTATTTTGGGCTCACAAAAACCAGCTAGACCGGCTCCACAAAAACCACTTAGACCCAATAATGAACAACAGAATCCACCTAAACCTAGCAACGACCAACAGAATGCAGACAACTGCAAATGGTGGTGTGATAAGTGTGCAATAGGAGGTATAGCTTGGTGCGCGAAAGTGTTCAAGCGTTGGGATTGTCAAACAGGATGTATATTCGCCGTTGATTTGATTAAAGATGGTTGTTACTGGTGTTGTAGTAGTGGAAGTTTCTATCAAAAATGCGTGAAACCTTTTGAAGATATTTTATCATATATGGGCCAACCCTGCGACCCATATTGGGATTGAAAATATGAAAACAGTTATTACATGGACTATAATAATAATCGCCCTTATTATAGCCCTTATAGATGCTATCTACGGGAACCCGGCAAGAGTTATTATATATTTGGGAATCATTGCCTTTATGTGGGGAGTAGATAAATTCCAAAAAAGTAAATAATCTAAGTTTGCGAGGAAGAAATAGATGACCATATATGAAAATTTGTTTAATGTAGCTTCTTGATACTGTGAAAGGATACGAGTACAAGCCGTAAGTCCTCAAAAAATTATGGCGCAGCGAGCCATAACTTTTTGAGGACTTACCTTTTTTGCTCTTCTTGTTCGATGTGTTTGGTTGACAGATGCTAGTAGTCTTTATTATGAATAAACTCTGCCTTCCAAGTTCTGAATTTCAATTTGTAAAGTTACTTTTTTGTAAAATTGAAAAACGTAAACTTTTTGGCATTGCATTATCCCTTATGGTGGGGCAGGCTTTCTATATTTTCTTGCCCGCACTTTTAGGATTTCTCGTCGATGGCATTTTCGTTACAGGTCGCTGGAATATAGAATGGCTTTTTGCCTTTCCAATTGTATGGAGCCTATCGCATATTTTTGCAGCTATCTCACGTTTTTTTACCTCTATAATTACGCAAGACGTTAGAAAATTTTCTAAAGAAATTATTTTCAAATACCTTATCGCCTTATCAAATAGTGTCTACGCCAGTAAAGGAGCTGGCGAAGTGGAGAGCCTAATGCAAGAAGTCTCTTTTAGTTCGCGCTATATTTTTGCCGAGAGCTTTCCATTTTTTATTCGTCTTATTGTGTCTGTTATGACTTCTGTTGTCGTTTTGAGTTATAGCTCATTTTGGTTAGGACTACTTTTTTCCATTTGGCTTTTGCTATATGTTCCCATCTCTTATACCCTAGCAAAAGGTGCGATTCATCATGTATCCAAGTCATTAGTCAATTCAGCTGAAGTCAGTTCTTATACGGTCGATATCATCGAAAATCATGAGCTGATTCCTGCTTTTGGTACAGAAAAATTTGAAACAGCAAAATTTCACGGGCTTTTGACGAAAGAATGGGAGGCATATATTGATGCACAGCTTGGAATTGATAAAGCAGATTTATGGCAACATTGCTTACAACTGCTCCTGCCATTTGGTATGGTTCTTTTCATTATCTTTTCGCCTCATAATTTACATCTATCTGCAGGGGATATTGTAGCTTTGTTTACAATATACCTTGTTGTGACAGCTCAAATACGCGATTTGGGAAGAGGTGTGTTAGCATTTTTTGAAATCAAAGAACGCATGAAAATAGCTTTGCAGCAATTGATGGTTTTTCAAAAGTTTTCACATGCTAACTTTGAGCAAAGATTAAAGAAAACGAAAAAATCGGGATCATCGGTTACTCAGGAGCAGGTAAATCCACCTTAATAAAACTTATACGAGGTTAATATATACCCACTTCTGGAGATGTACATCTTGGTGGTATTTGTTTAAAAGCAATTGATCCTAAATTTTTAGCTGAGAATATTTCCGAAGTATCGCAAACTATTCCTCTTTTTCATCGATCTGTCCGTGAAAATGTGGCGTATGGATGCGATGACGTCTCAGACAATACAATTTGGCACATTTTAGAAAAATCTCAACTTGCCGATTATCCTAGAAACGGCAGTTCGAGATGCTAAATTGGCGCAAGATCTTGAATTAGAATCACTTTGCAGTGGGGCGGGACATTCCCAAGTGGTGAAGGACCGCCCCACTGCAAATGATTCTGGTTCAAGAGATTGTGTCAAGTTAGCGTCTCCAACTGCCGTTTTTAGGATTATATAAAAAAATTACCAAAAGGTCTTGATACGATAATTGGAGTAAGGGGAAGTAAGCTATCAGGTGGAGAAAGAGCAAGACTCGCTATTGCTCGCGCTCTATTAAAAAATTCTAAAATCATTATTTTAGATGAGGCGACAGCATCCCTTGATTCTGAATCTGAATCTCTACTGCAAAAAGGACTTGAAGAGTTAATGGTAGCAAGAACTGTAATTGCCATTGCACATCGCCTTTCAACTCTTCGCTCGATGGACCGCATTCTCATGCTTGACAAGGGGCAAATTGTAGGTGATGGCTGTCATGAGGTGCTTCTGCAATCGAATGAAACCTATAAACGATTATGGAATATGCAGATTTTAATCTAATTTTAGATTGGAAGTGTTTTTTTTTGTAATGTATTTTTGTGTATATGTTTTAAACTAAAGATGTTGACATAAAGACATTATGACGTATATTATAAAATAAAGAAGATGGTTAATTATCTCTTATCGACAACCAGGTCTTTGAATGGCTATGTATTAAGTAAACAAAATAACTGGGAGGAGGTTATGCTTAGAAATGATGTTAAAGTGGGACGAAGATATACTCCAAGTCCTCCGCTGTTCCCAGAACAGGATACCTTAGACTTTCCGGTAAAGGCTTATTGGATGGAGCGCATGGATACAGATTTAAAGAAGTTTCATGTTATATATAGGGACTTAAGACAAATTCAGCAGATATTTCGATGTGCGGACTTAAGACAAATCAATCAGATGCTTAGATGTCTGGACCTAAGACAATTCCTGGAGCTGCTTCGCGTATTTAATGCAAGAGTTAAGCATCAAGAAATAGAGGTAAAGCTCCAAGAAATCGGTGAAGCGCTGAAAGAAAACGCGGTTAAAAGGCAAAAAATCGCTGAAGCGCTGAAAGAAAACGCGATTAAAAGGCAAAAAATCGCTGAAGCGCTAAAAGAAAACGCGGCAAAAAGGCAAGAAAATAAAGCTATTTTAAATGAAATTCAAGAACTGAAACACTTAACTGAGGACCTGCTAAGAAATGCCAAGGAGTTGGCAGCTAAAATTCAAGCCTCTATTCAAAGTGCCGAGAACGATCCCGATGATGATTTAGAGGAATTCATGGCAAATGTAGAGCGTAAAAGAGCGGCAAGAGCGCGTAAAGGAACCGATTCTCAAAACACAACTTGATTGTGCCTCTCTTTAGCTTGTATGAACCAATCAATAGGGAGGAAAAAACGCATTTACCCATGTGTCCTATGTGGGTTTCGTTTTACTTTTGTCACTCATCTTGCAATTAGGTAATATAGTTGCAAGGTCAGTTGCCCTCAAGTTAACATGAAGTAGGCACTTACTCTCTTGAGTGTACCGTGATTAAACAAGGAATGTTTCTTTAAATTTATAAAAAACACAACGGAAAACTTCTATGTTTTAGGGTTTTATAAATTTCTTAAACATCCCATACTTATATATTCGTATTCTTCTCAAACAAAGTTAAAGAGCTATACTAATACCGCTGCAGCTCCCGCTTTTTCACTTGCTTTTGCAGCTCTTCTGTGATCTAAATTTGCCATGATTTTATCAAAATCATCGTCAGAATCGTCCTCAGTGCTTGGAAAAATGGCTTGAGCTTTAACTGCTAGCTGTTCCGCAGTTCTTAGCATGTCCTCAACTACTTGTTTTAGTTCTTGAATTTCATTTAAATTAGCTGCATTTGCCGCTAATTGCTCCATCAATTGTTGTTTTCGAGCAGCGTTTTCTTGTTTTTTAATAGCATTTTCTTGGATTGCGGCAGCATTTTCTTGGATTGCGGCAGTATTTTCTTGGATTGCGGCAGTATTTTCTTGGATTGCGGCAGCATTTTCTTGGATTGCGGCAGTATTTTCTTGCCTTTTAGCAGCATTGTCTTGCTTTGCGGTATTGATTTCTTGGAGTTGAGCTTCTATTTCTTCTTGCTGCAGCTTAAGACTCGCAATATCTGCATTTAGCTCGCGACGCACCTGCTGGGTTTGTCTTAAGTCCGAACATGCAATGCGGAACTCCTTTAAATTTGTATCCATGCGTTCTACCCAATAAGCCTTTACAGCTGGGTCTAGTGTGTTGTGTCCTGGCAACGACGGAGAACTTGGCGTATATCCCCTTCCCACCTTAACATCAGTGCTAAACATAATTTCCTCCAATTAATTGTGTTACGTAACAAGCAACCATTTAAAGACTAGGCGACCCGCTTGAGGTATGATTATCTCCTGTTATTAAGAATCTATACTTGCCTAAAGGGTTTCATGTCAACAAATTTTAGTCTAAAGCACCCATCCCAATGCATTTCAGAATTGTGTTTTCAGTTTATAAATGAATCAAATCTTTAATTTCTTTGGAGATGATATAATTTTGTAAATTATTTATCAACAAAAATAAATCATAAATTCAAATAGTATAATAGATGAGTAATAATGCTGCTGGTCTAAAAAGCAGTCGATTTAAAATTTTATTTTTACAACAAATAGAAAAATTGTATAATTAAAGAAGAGAAGAAAATGAACGATGGAGCAGTTTATGGTCAATATGTCAAGCGGGGGCATAACGCCAGAATATAGACCAAAAGATAACATTATTCCCGATTCTCATCAGAGGAAGATGTCAAATGCCGACGTTAAATCTCATCTCATAGCTCTGCGTAGTAATGTTATTAAACACCCCGCCTTCAAAGAACTTGAACTAGAAATTGCCAACATCGAGTTTCAACGTCAGCTGTTAGATAAAACAATGACTGGGTTGACTGAAGTATATGAAAATGAGGACGTTAATCAACTGAGTGTCATTCGACAAAAGATGAAAGAATGTTTAGCCGAAAAACAAGAATTAAAGAAAAAAAAGCAAGAGATTACTAAAAAAGTCGACAGACTTATCCAGAATATCAAAGTATTTTCAGTTAATGTAGGAGACCTTCAATCTACTACGCACTCTTCTGATCTTCAGCTGCAAGAGAAAGTTGATGAAAGCGATGACGAACAGGAGGCTCTTGAAAACTTGGAGGCAGCGCATAATAGTAAGAAAGAAGTTCTACATAGAAAACAGGAAGATTTACATAGCAAACAAGAAGTTCTACATAGCAAGCAGGAAGCCCTGAATAGAGCAAAGGATGAAATTGAGAACGTACAAGAAGCTCTTAATAGCCTACAGACACCCCTTCAAGGCAAGCATAATGAGGTAAAAGATACTGTTGACCTTAAAATAGCTACGGAAACAATTCAAGCACATGCTGAACATAGCGAATCGACTGTTTTAGCCGATCGCTTTTCAAAGAGTCTCAACACCTTCGTTGAATCAGTAAGCCTACCTGAGGGGATAGATGTGCTTGAACACCACGTTAAGGTTAATGCATACGAAATGTTGAAGGACATGAATACATTTAGCGAAGGGAAGATAAGAGACATTGCAGATCGGCTTTTAGATTTTTCGATTCAAAAAGGCTACATCTCAAAAGATGAAGAAGGCAATTTACATGTCACAGCAGCGCCGGATTCACTATTGCGTGAAGGGCAACAAGTTAGAGTTCGATATAGTAAAGACTCTTTTCAAGACTTCACCATTGCTAAAGTCAACTATTGTAATGAGGCAGAGTGGCAAGAAATACAAGGCAAATTGTTTGCGGAATGTGTTAATTATCTGATCCAAAACCCCTCTCAAATTATCTTCCATAACGATAAAGATGATAAAAAAACTGAAATGGATGAAGCCACCATGCAAGGGATAAGCAATCAAACGGATAGTTCCCCAGTTGTTCAAACATCTTTAATGAGAGAGGAACACACATTCAAGGTAGATTTTTTGGTCATTGCAACTATGATGACAGCACTTATTGAGCAAATCAAACATGTCTTAAAAATAAAAGAAGAAGACCACCAAAAATACTTAGAAAATCTTGATTTAATGCTTCACAAAATTAAACTCATGCACATCGAACAAGAAGAGCTAAAAAGTGAAAGGGTCAAAAGCGCCGACCAACAGGTCGAGATCAAAGAAAAAGAGTTGTTGCAATTTCTGTTAAGCAAGGATGAGTGGAGAAAAGAGCTCAGCAAAATCACAAGGACATACATCATGATACCGGTTGAAAGTGTCATGAAATTCTTGACACTTATTGAAAAATCGCCCTATTCTGAAGATTCAAAAGAAGTGCAAGTGCTTATTCACACAGCTATCTCTTTTGCGCTAGGATTGCTAAA
>JABDAE010000126.1 GCA_013289325.1 Chlamydiota bacterium | reverse complement strand
TGGCATCCGCCACAAGCTTTCTGCATGAAAAAATGTAGTGATGCCTCTTGTACATTCTTTCGATATGGCCCCTTGCGAAGTGGACAGCTTGGAAAAAGGCCTCATATTGTATTTGAGGAGTCACCTCATCTAATACTGGGGTGAAATTGGAAATGATATGGGAATAGGTCGTCACACCCTTATGGTGCAGCTCTTTTCCATTGTCGTGCGCATCAACTCCCATGATAAGGGTATGATAGAAAAAATCGTGCTCTTTTTCGGTGAGTTTTCCGATCTGCTTTAAGTAAAGCAAGATCATTCCGGCGCTACTCATCGGCCCTTGATAATCCATCTGATGATGGTCAAAGAGCTTAAGCTTGGGGTCATACACTCCACCCACGTCACATACGTACTCACAAGTAGCGAGTTCTTTTAAGTTGCGCGAGCGGATGACCTTATCTTCATCAATTAAATCAAAATGTAAAAGCAAAGCGCAAGCCGTCACTTCATCTGCGTGAAATGTGCCGTCATGAGTTCCGAACTTGCGTGCCACCTTAGCGCTATCCATAAAGCGCTTCTCCAATTCTAAAAAAAGACCACTGTATCTGTCTAACGTGCCACTTGTCAACAAGATTCACCATCATATAAATTGGCTTGCCAAAAAGTCCAATTAGGGAGATGATTTCTTTACCAAATGCGTGTTTTCGGAAAGGAAAGATTCAAAAAATATGGAAAGCCATCTAGATTTACAGCCATACGATCTCGTCTCTCCGGACGGAGTCATTCGCAAGATCACACACACTTCAAAGACGACGGCCGTTGCGAGTGTCTTAATCGAGCAAATTTCTTTAGGATTCGTCGGCTTTTCGATTCCAAAGGAATACATCTTATTTAATATTAAAAGCACACTTGCTCAAGTGGGTCTTGATGGAATCGGCACAGAATATGAGATCGATGCCGCTAAACAAACAGCTGAAATTAAGGTAAATCTTAAAGCCCATGGACCCATTGCAGAAGAGCTACTTAGCTACTTTTGTGAGGGAATGAAAATCGGCAAGCTATTTGCTGCCGATGAAAGAAGGCGCGTGCGCGATCCTGAATACCTATCGCGTATGTTTGGTAGATCCGATCGCTTTGGATCGCCTCTTTTATCTCTTGGAGGACTTCAGGGAAGTAACGACCTTATCTTAGAAAAAATCGATGGACGCACCGTTGCGTTTATCTCCTTAAAAAGTGGTCATGTCCAATACGAAAAGTCCATCTACGGGTTTTTACCGACACTTGCAAAAGCATTAAATGTCAATAAGCCAACAAGGGAATACCTTGAATTGCACCAAAGTTTTATTCCTTTTGCCTCACGTCAAGTCGAAGCTAATAATATTCTTTTAGTGCTGACTTTACCTCTCCATGTTCGAACGGTATTTGCAAAGGTCGTAAACGAACTACTTCCTGCCGGGTTTACACACACCACAGCTTCCATTTTACAACCCGATACAGCAGCCTCAGGACATATCTACGAGTTATATGGAGAAAGCAAGCGGGAAATTACTGATATTCCATTAGAATTTTATACACTAGAGCCTTATAGAGAGTACGTCTTTTTTAGCGACCGCGACCAGCTGCAAGAGTGCCTTGAAGATAATGAAGTGGTATTTAAAGCCTTTGCAACAGCTCCTCAGCCAATAGATTTAAGGTCTGTTGTGTATATCGTAAAAGGAGAGCAGCTATTAAATCTTAAAACATCGGATTGGATATCTCGAGATATTTATCAACACGATTTTCCTGGATCATCTCATGGCACAAGGCAAGCGCTTATGGTCGAGCGCTACATCGAACAGCAGCCCTCCTACCCATTTTTAAAAAGCATTGACGCTGGTTGGATCACAAGTCAAGGAGTTTTACTCGCTCGCTACTTCCCCTCTCCCTTGATGAAGCGCATGCTCCTTAGCGATCAAGTGCAGCGCTGTTTAAAAGGGATCTACTTCCAATATGCCTCACATGGCCATCAAAGCTTTTTTTCAGCCGAAGATCGCGCCTTACTCAACGACTTAGATAAATTCGGCATCCCTATTTACTGGGTCGATGAAGTGACGAAGAGCATTTTACAATACTCGCAAAAACCAGGTCATGACGCTGGTATGTTTGTCCCTCCAACTGAAAGGGAGACTTTTTTAAAGTCTACAGTCTTTGGTATCTATGGATCAAACCTTATGGCCGGATCTTTTGAAGAGGAGCTAACAACCTTGATGCAAGGCGTTTTGGATATGAGACAAGAGGTCCATCATCCCCTTCTCAATCACAACACCTCTTTAGCTTTAGTCACAGGAGGCGGTCCCGGTGCCATGGAAGTTGGCAATCGCGTTGCAAAAAATCTTAACATCCTCTCTTGCGCCAATATCGTCGACTTTAGACAACACGACGGCGCAGTTCTCAATGAGCAACATCAAAATGCATTTATCCAAGCCAAAATGACCTACAGATTAGATAAGCTCGTCGAAAGGCAAGCAGAATTTAATCTGGATTTTCCCATCTTTTTACCTGGAGGCATCGGCACTGACTTTGAGTATTCTATTGAAGAGGTAAGAAGAAAAGTGGGCGCTGTCCCCTCTCATCCCATCATCATGTTTGGAAAACCGGAGTATTGGAAAGCCAAAATCACCAGCCGCTTTAAGTGTAATTTGGAAAGTGGGACCATTCAGGGCTCTGAATGGATTAGCAATTGCTTTTTCTGCGTAGAAAATGCGCATCAGGCAATTAAAGTCTATCGCGAATACTTTTTAGGCACTCTTCCCATCGGCAAGGGCGCTCCCATGGATCCAGATGGCTTTGTCACAGTCAAATAAAGACTCAACAAGGACCATCATCCGCTCAGCGGCAAGCTTTTTTTCGGGTACGATGCTCAGCCGCCTTTCCGGAATGGTGCGCGACATGGCGATGGCGTGGGCGTTTGGCATAGGCGCAGACGTCGCAGCTTTACTTGTCGCCTTTCGCCTCTCACATCTATTGCGAAGGGTTTTAGGAGAAGGCGCGATGCAGACAGCGCTCGTGCCCCACTTTGAGCAGCTGCGCCATGAAGATAGCAAAAGGAAAGATAATAAGCGGGCGTCTCAATTCTTTATCGACCTAATCGCAAGTCTATCTCTTCTTACCTTTGTCATCATCCTTGCAATTATGGGACTGCTTTACCCTTTATATTCTTTTGAAATATTGAGTGCCGGCAACAAGGAAATTGCCTATCTTGCCTTTCTCATGATGCCAAGTCTTCTTTTTATTTGCCTCTTTGGACTTAATGCCTCATTGCTGCAGTGCGAAAAGAAATTTTTCATCCCGAGTATGGCACCAGTTGTTTTTAACTGCATTTGGATCATAGGCGTTATGTACGCCTATTCAAATCAAAATAATACTCCAATGACAACACTTGCCCTCTTTATCACTCTTGCCTGCTTTTCCCAATGGGCCTTTACGTTGCCCGTCGTCTATAAAACCTTAAAATCGCTTAACGGGAATGTAATACCTAAAAAATTCACACTTTTTTCTTGCGATGTGCTGCGCTTAAAAACGCCGCTCGCACTTGGCATTGTAGGAGTTGCCGCCTCCCAAGTGAATAACGCCCTCGATGCGCTATTTGCAAGGTGGGCAAGCGATGAGGGGCCGGCAATTCTTTGGTATGCGATACGCTTGCAGCAGCTTCCTCTTGCCCTTTTTGGGATTGCTTTAGCAGGCGCTCTTTTACCTCCCCTTTCAAGGGCTGCAAAAGCCAAAGACATTCCCCTTTTCAGTCAATTTTTAAGTTTTGCCATAACTAAAACATTTGCCTTGATGCTCCCCATTACGGCTCTTCTTTTTTTGCTAGGCGATAAAGCCGTTGCCCTGATTTACGGCCATGGCACTTTTTCCGACTTTTCCATTGCCACCACAACGCAAGCGCTATGGGGATATTCCCTAGGGCTTACTCCAATGGCCATGGTCTTAATCCTTGCCCCCGCTTGTTATGCGCAAGGCAACTATAAAACGCCATCTCTTGCCGCCACGTGCTCTGTTGCCATTAATATCGGTTTAAACTTTGTCATGGTGCAAGGCCTTCACCTTGGAGGAGCGAGCATTGCGGTTGCCACAAGCGTATGCGCCCTTGTCAACTGCGTCTGGCTTTTATCTTATGTTTCCAAAAATAGCTCGGCAATGCCCGCAGTAATGCCCTTTGCAATCCCCCCTGTAATTCAATGGAAAAGAGTGCAAAGAATTAGCCTTGTCACAGGCCTTGCCGGTCTATCGATTATTTTGTATGATTTGCTTATCTTAAAAGAGGTAAGTGCCTGGTCCATCCTGCAAGGGCAAATCCCCCATTACGGACGTCCCCTTTGGGGCCAACTCCTGCACCTTAGCGCAAAAGGTCTTCTCTTTATTGCCGTTTTTGCTCTACTTAGCGGGGAGCTAAGCATGCAGAGAAAATTGGATCCAGCCCCAAGCGATGCATAGCTTAAACCTAGAAACGGCAGTTCGAGATGCTAAATTGGCGCAAGATCTTGAATTAGAATCACTTTGCAGTGGGGCGGGACATTCCCAAAGGGTGTTGGACCGCCCCACTGCAAATGATTCTGGTTCAAGAGATTGCGTTAAGTTGCCGTCTCCAACTGCCGTTTTTAGGTTAAAGCGCGCAGATTATTTATTTCTTCACAGTTTCTTATGTGATATATCAGAACTTTTAAGTGAGATAACCCGCTCAAAAGAAAGACCGGTCAAATGGCTCACGGTTTGATCGTCCATTCCATTTTGAAGCATATGACATGCAATTGCTATTTTTTCAGCTTCTCTCCCTTCATTAAACCCTTTAGTTTCATACTTTTTGAGCGTGTTTGTTTCGATTCGAAGCCATTTGAGATGTTCTTCATACGCTTCTCTTTCTTCAGCTCCAAAGTTCATCACATCTAGCACATTCAGAGCTTTTATAAGGATAGGGCTATTTAGCTCTGAAGGGAGATGCTCTTTGTTTAACAAATCATGGCGAGTTAAAAAAGCTACCCACATATCCAATGAATTTTTAACCTTTGCAACGATATCGGCCAATTCTGCACGAGAGTCCTCTGAAAATTTCTTTAACTCAATCGTGTGAAGTTCCAAATCTTTGAAATATAAATGTCCCGTCTCTTTTTCCTTAATGTGAAAAACATTATGATATTTTTCAACGTTTGGAATAGATGTAAAATTGAGAATATGAATGCCGATCGCTTTTGAGAGAAGAGAATAATCTTCAGCTGCCTGAAGCTGCTCTGTGTAGAGTTTTGCCCAATAATAAAGGGCTCTTTTATCATAATCAGCTTCGTCACTGATCTGAATCTCTATATTAAACTTCTTTCCATTTGTCCCTTTAGCTTTAATGTCTAAAATTGAGAGCTTATCCTGGCGAAAGTTTTTGGGGTTGTAGGGATTGAGAAGAATAACGTCTGCAACCTGATCCTCTACTCCCACGATAGAATTAATGAGCGATATCAAGAGGTCTTTGTTTTCCTCTACGCCAAAGATTTTTTTAAAAGCAATATCTACTCGAGGACTGATTTTTTCCATGGAATTTCTCTTTAAGTCAGTATTTAGGTTAACGATAGATCTCTTTTTTGGTTAAACCTATATCATTTTTGGGGTCAAGAAATTTGGACAGCATATGTACTCCTGTAAGAGACTGAACATAACTTCTATGATATCACGTGGAGTTGTTTTATAAATATAAAAATTTTAGCTTGCAAATTCGACGGTAAACCCAAATTTTGAAATACTTTCGGTATAAGCAACCACACAGGAGCAATTTCTGGGAAGAGGTAATTCTTTTTTGCAAAATAATAGATAGTGATGTTATACCAATAACTTATAACTTACCCAAATAATAGGACTTAAATCCAATGCAAGTTAACGGCACAATATTCTCGCTGATTGCGACCTTGCTGGCGAGCTTTAACCTTGGCATCACGAGTTGCTATGCAGAACCGCTCTCACCTGTACAAATGCGCAATGCGCCCCGCATGGTAGCTCCGAAAGAGACAAAGCCTTGGGAAATAGCTGAAAACGCAGCAAAGTCACCTAGCTTTAATCAATGGAAAGACAGTAAGTGCTGCAAAATTCCAGAAAGAGGACCTCCCGGCATTACTGGGCCAACGGGGGTGACAGGTCCGACAGGACCTCAAGCGATAGCACCTACTGGGCCCACTGGGCAAAGAGGCTCAGATGCCACTCTTACAGGTGCTACAGGACCGACAGGACCAATAGGGCCCACCGGGTACACTGGTGAAGTTGGTCCAACAGGCCCAACGGGTCCTCAAGGGATTCCCGGCAATGCTGTCAATACTGGAGCTACTGGCCCCACAGGTCCAATCGGTATAGGAAACACGGGACCCACCGGAGCTGCTGCCACTGGCCCCACTGGTCCATGCTGTATAGGGCCTACTGGACCTGCAGGGATGCAACCGTTTGCTACTTTGTTTAATACGAATAACGTAAAAACTACCCAACCAAATTCATTGATTGAGTTTAATCGATCGGGAGGCATTTCTCCTTTCTTTACGCCTTATGTAGACACAGGGTCGACATCTAACCCATTATTTGCAGGTTTGCAAATAACAAAAAACGGCTATTACAAAATCACTTTTAATATGGCCCTTAATACTACGCCAACGACTGGCAATTGTGCTTACTGTGTAATTCAAATTTACAAAACTGATGCGCTTATTTCTTCGTCAACTAATACCATCTCTTTTGCAAATTTAGCCAATAATGTCGATCTTAACTCTGAGCTGTTCAGTGTCGATAATATTATCATTCCTGCTACAGGGAACTTGTTTCCAAGTAGCACGAATATTGCGTATCTTAGACCTGAAGAGTTTGGTAGTTTTTTAATTATAGCACTGGCTTATGTCTGTGATCCTACTACAGGCACAGATAATTTAAGCTTTTTTAATCCTCCTAACACGACTGCTTTTTGGGGGGATATTCCAACGGGATCTGCAACCCCAGGATTTCCAACTATTTTCGAGTTTGACAAATTTCAATCCTTCGCAACCAGTTTCATGACTGGATCTCTTGTTGTAGAATACTTAGGGCACACCCTTCCTTAAAATTTGATCCAGAAAACTTGATCCAGCGCTTTAAGGAAGGATGGGGCCTAAATACTCCACAATTAAGTTCGCAGACTTCCAGTTAGTCGAATTTGGATTTGCACTGGGATTGCTAAGCACTGGCCATGAAGGGATGGTTTTCCAGGGATAATTTATTCTTGCGTCCTC
>JABDAE010000125.1 GCA_013289325.1 Chlamydiota bacterium | reverse complement strand
TCTCCTCCTGCATTCCTTGAGGATTAAAGGTCTCGGGTCTCTTTTGTGCATTGGCTATTATCTTCTTTCTTAGAGGGCTATTGGGAGCAAAAACACCATGGTAATGACGTCGATGTTTTCGAGGAGATGGAACAAAAGCAGAGATCTTATCAAGAAACTCTAATGGCATCATCTGTACAAAGGTTTGTCCAGTATGGGTTGGTTTTGGAAGACGATATATCAACCAGGGACCATTCCATCGTAGATTTTCACTTGCAAATGGGGGCCTTGCACAATACCGTATTAGGCGTTCTAAACCGTCTCGATCCCAGGATTCAATGAGGACATGGGCATCCAAAGAAAATCCACTATTTTCAAAGTTTAGCATTTTCTTTACCGTCTCTTTGTCAAACCAACCACGTCTCCCAAAATACTTTAAAACCCTCTTTTGAATGCAGTCTTGAATATCCGCAATGTCATCCCGCGTAAGACTTACTTCATGAAACTCTAATCCAGCTGCATCGCCCGTAAAGATACCATCTGCGACTATAAGATGAAAATGTGGATGAAGGTTAAGAGTTTTACCAAAGTGCTGGATGAAACTGACTGCTCCTATTTGAGGATTAGGCACTTTGGGACTACAATCGATAAGTTTTTTCCGGATCTCATCGACAACAATTCGTAAAACAGTTTGAAGAATATTTTGAGTCAGCAAATAATAGCGTATTCTCATGGGAAAGCTGATCACAAATTGTCTCATAGGGACACATGGGATGACGTTTTCGATTAGGTGAGTGGCTATTTGAACCATTGTGCGGGTATTACAAGAAGGGCAAATTCCTCTCCCTTTACAAGAAAATGCGATAAGAAAATCTTTATGACAACCTTCACAATGACCGTAGGCAAACCCTTTTGCTAAAATGCCGCAGCCTAAGTAGTTTTTGAACTCTTTGTCGATATACTTTGGAACAGGATTTTTCGCATTTTTGAGCCATGTAGTGTAATGTTTTTTTACAACTTCAAAAAGAACCGTTTTTTCAGGCCTTCGAGGCTTATATATCGAGAGAGAAGTCTTGCGCTCGCAAAGGGATTTCATCATACCTTCTCGATCGGAGTTTCTTAATACATGGCACAGTAATTGAATTGTGTACATAAATCAAGTGCTATATCAGGATCTTTGATTCGGAGTAGGGACAAGCAAGAGCCCTTTAGCCATCGCCAAGACAGGCTCTGGAAAAACGGCTGCTTACTGTGTAGTATAAATCCTACCACCTATATTAGACATAACGTATACCGAAAGTATTTCAAAATTGGGATAATCCCTCCAATGTTGCTAAAGCTGCAAGGGCTCTTTGATGAGCTTCAATGTTATGCACTCTTAGATAATCAACGCCTTGTTTACAAAGATAATAGGAAATTCCAATTGTTTCATTATCTCGCTCTGATGCTTCTTGCAAAGCGATTAGGTTTAAAAATGACTTTCTTGAATGTCCTACAAGAATTTCACATCCAAGTTTTTTCAAACATCCTATCTCACGCAATAAAGAAAATGATTGCATCATTGACTTCCCAAAACCGATACCCGGATCGACAATGATTCTCTCCTTTGAAATTCCATATAAACTGAATCGTTCGATTTTACTCTCAGCCCAGTCATAAATAATTTGAATAGGATTTACGTCAAAGGGCAAGACCTTTTCTTTTGAAGGAGGAATCCCTAAAGAATGGTTAATCACGATTTTACATTTTGTTTTGGAGATAAAATTTAGATAATTGCGATCCTCGTTGCCTTGGACATCATTAATCCAATCAATAGGATAACGTTGAAGGGCTCTTTGGATCACCTTAGAGTCGTAGCTATCTAGACTAATATAAGGCTTTAAGGCCCTTGAAATAAAATCATGTGCTAGAAAATCGAAAATAGGCTCTAAGCGCTCCCATTCTTCTTCTGATGAAATGCATTGTGCATTAGGACGTGTAGATTGCGCGCCTATGTCGATCACAGATGCCCCTTTAATGGCTAGCTCTTTAATTCTTTCTATTGCTGTTTTTGCGTTGAAATAACATCTTCCATCAGAAAATGAATCCGGTGTCACATTGACAATACCGACCATTTGAGGAAATGGTAAAAAGCATTTAATGAAGCTGTTATCTAGTTTAATATGGTGATGAAGAATTTCACTAAGAGAGAGATGACTATAAGCAAATCCAGGGACCGGATAACGCCACTCAGATTCTAATGAGGCCATTAAACCAATCAAAAAAGGGCGATGCATGAGATCTTGATGTGGTATTGTCAATCCTTCATCAGATATGACTTGTTGATCCCATGCTAAAATATCTAGATCAATCGTGCAAGGCGCCAAGCGATGAGCTTTTAGATCACTTCCTAGCTCATTTTCAATTTGTTTTAGATTGATGAGCAAAGCATCAGGTGAAAGAGATGTTTTTCCTAAAATAACAACATGGAAAGAAGGCAAATTCCACGTTTTAGGTGACCCTGCAGGAATAATTGCTTTTGTTTCAAAAATCACAGATACGCGCATTTCGCTTATTGCGCGTTGCCCAATAAGACGAATCGCTTTTCTTATATGATCAAAACGATTTCCTAAATTAGATTTTATTCCTATAAAGACTTTTGCGACATTCTCCTACAAAACTTAAATTTAGAAACTGCATTTCAAGAAGTTAATTGCTCAGTTAATTATGCTGCAAGAAAAAAATTATGGGTATTTGGTAGTGTACCTAAAAGATCATTAAAGTCGATGATAGAAGAGAAAAATTGGGGGGTGCTTTTCATTCTTCATATAGTTTTATTCGCTTGTTGGGATCATCGAAATTCACCAATGGAATTTGCCCATTGATTTTGTCCACCATAAAATCTGTACAAGGCTTTATGAGCATTTTAATGTCATCCCAATACTCATTTTCTGCACCAATACAAATCGATTTGGCACGTTTCATCACAAGTTGATGCCTTTCAGGTAAATGGTTTATTACCTAATCTGCCGCAGAAGGTTTAGATCTTATTGTGTCTGTTTCCAAAGTACTCCAGATGCGGGCAAAAGTAAGTAAAACATTTCGAGTATCATGCTCAAGATCTGCGAAAAGTCTATTTACATCATGAAGCATGGCTTTCATAAAATCACGATAGGGCACTTCTACCAAAAGCTCGCTGGGCTTTAATCCCCATAAAGTTTCGCTCCTTAGTAACACTTGAGTCACAATGACTGCCAAATCGGGCATTACATAGTTTTTCCAGGGTTCAATGATGCCTTTTTCAAAGGTTTCACGCAGCCAATCGCCATATTGGAAATCAAAATGGGGAGGATATTGCCATGGATTAATCATCCTTTTCTCAACGAGGGTTATTTCAATAGGCAATTTTGAGCTTTTCATGTAAATGCCAGAGATTTGAAGCAGATTAGCAATTAATTTAGTTTTTTCCTCTGAAGTTGTCGCACGATTAGTCACAACGAACAAGTCAATGTCACTGTATTTTTGTAGCCCTCCTACAAGAGATGAACCATAAAGATAAACTCCTAAAAGATCAGGCCCTAGAATCATTTTTAATAACTCTATGCTGTTTTTAAGTTGTTGTTGCATGTCATGACTATAAGTAGGTTTCATAGAGAATCTTCTATCCTTAATTGCATATTATCTTAGCTTCTTTCTTAGAAAGATTTTTGAATGACCGAGCCAGTAATTCTTCATTTCTCCTATCCGCTCATAGCCGTTTTTTAAATAAAATTCTTCCGCTTGAAAGTCCCAAGTATCCACTAGAGAAAAAACGCATCCATTTATAATGGCTTCTCGTTCTGCTACATCTAATAATTTTGTGCCGTATCCTTGTTTTTTGAGATTTCCTTCCACCCATAATACGTCGATATAGATTGATTCTGTACCTAAAAATGCTTGTATCCCACCGAAAACTTTTCCGGAATCATTTTTCAAAAAAATGGAAAATGCTTTATCTCGCTCGCCTAATATGCTCTCATTGAATGCAATAATACCTTCTCTTACAACGGCATTGTCAGCCTCGTTAGGTACATAATCAACGACGACTTTATATACATTTTCTCTACTTTGAATATTCGGACTTCCTTGAGAGGTGAACTTTAAAATAATCATAGGATGCGGTTTGGGTTCTAGGACGGTCTTAAGACCTTTTTCAAATTGACCATGTGAATATCGGCTGACAACCCTATCCCAAAATTGTATTGCTGCTGTATTTTCTGGTATTTGGGAAGTCTCCCATACCCCCGGAAACTGGTTAAAGACTTGCTCTGCCACATGGCGTCCAATGCCTTTCCCTTGAAATTTGGAAACAATGAAAAATTCACCTACGTTCCAATCTACATCAGACGTGCTCCCGACTTTATTGATCAATACAAATCCAGCTAGCTCTTCATCTACTTTTATTAAAAAGGCGTGCCTGTCTGGCTTTTCGCAATAAGAGCTAAAATCAATGCATTCAAAAAGACCATTAGAAGGGACTTCCCAATTAGGTAAAAAGCCACAATACCTTGACATTTCATATACGTAAAAACGGGCAAGATTTTGGATGGTATTTTTATCCTCTTGAGTGGCTTTTGAAAGGGTAATCTTCATTTCTTTTTCTCCAAAAGATCTTTCATATAAAGCTCCATTTGGTAGTGGGGAACTGGATGCCAGCTTGCAATAAATTCTCCAATGATCTTAAAACCCACTTTTTTGTACACGTGAATGGCTCGTTTATTGGTCGCTTCAGGATCTATCAAAACCCTTTTTACATTTGGAAACTGGCTGATTAAAAACTCTTGAATCATTAGCATAGAAATCCCTTTACCCAAGTTTCTTGGATAATTACTTCGTTGCAAGCACTTCAATCACCGAATCGATCTGGTTAGAGAGGGTAGATCTTTGAAAATCTGTGAAAAGCTGTTCTTGATACACTCTTATATGGTTTATTGCTTACACCTATCAATTTCTTGGTGTATAAATTTGCACTTTTTTGCTATTGTCTTCATTTGAGTTTTCTCTAAAATATTATGGATAATTATGAAAAAAAGGCAAATAAATCTAATGAATTAAATCGAGAAATTGAAAATCGAATAGAAATGGAAATCGTTGTAGACGCCTATGATTACTCAGAAAGAGCTATGGGATGGTATTATTATCTACAAGACAATCTAGCTGTGCCTTTCAAGGCAGAGTGTATTCAGTTAGTTAGCACATCCCCTATAAAGATAGGCGAAATCGTTGAAGTTATTGCTATGGATGGCGAAGAAAACTGTGGGCTGGGCATATTTGTCAAAATTAAATGGAAGAAAAAGGAAATGCTTTGCGTACCACTAAAGCAGCTTAAAGGCGTGGACGTTGATGATACAACCAAACAGGCTTTGAACGATTGGGTGTATTGGAATTCTCAAGGATACTTTTTTTAATCAACAACTTGCAAAATTCGGGAGGTTGTCGCTCGTGTAGTGCTCATACACACCATTAATAACTAAGATTTTGCTCACGATGACCATAGAGGCAAAGTTTTTTTGTATTTAATCACGTCTACACTAAACCAAAGCTGCACGGTCCATTATCTTTTCACGCTTCTTCTGTTCATAGCTTGCACGCAATTCATGTTTGTATTGTCTATAAGCGTTTAGCACTTTGTTAACTGAAGCTGGACACTCGAAAGTGATTTTTTCCTGAAAACGTGGATCTTGTAAAGCCTTTGCGAGTAACGCTTTGTCAGATGCTAAGTTGTCCAGTCTATCGATTAACCTGCCTCCCATGACTCCGATTCCTACGGAGATTGCCATGACTCCCACAACTATACCGGTACAAACTAGAATTCTTGTGATATTAGACAAACTTGCCACTTTGCCAAGCCATAAAGCAAACGCAATCCCTATCAATGCAAAAATTCCTGCAACTATGCGTACGATTCTGCCTATACACTCATTTTTCGATGCATTAGTTCTTGCAAGATGAAGCTTCTCCTCGAATTTTTTTATATCTTCGACTTTCACAAGCGTAAACGTCAAACCTTGGTGTGTGCCCTGGGCATATGTAGAAGGTAATAACAAATCCAATTCTACCGTGTCCACGCTTTGACTACTTCCGGCTCCAGTTTCGATTTTTGGCATGTTTCTCTTTTGTGTAGGTTAAAGGGATAGGTTCAAATCCTCGAAAATAAGGGGCATATTTAGGCATAGCCTCTAAAATGACAGTTGGACTTATCGTAAATAAGAATACATTGGCGCAGTAAAATTAGTAGTTTATGAAAGCTCCAATTGTGCCCTTTTACGCCTTTTTATTGTAGTTTTTTCCTGGCGATTGCGTAAAACTTGCGGAAAAAGGGTCAGAAAAAGGGTCAGAGCTGCAATTCTGGGAGGATTTTGGTTTCTTCTTCATGGAGATGCAGTAAATTGTCTCCAACGAATTTGCGATAGGCAAGATAAAACTGGTAACTAGCCTCTATGCGGTCAGGGCTTGTTTTAACGGCATCTAAGGAATCTTGAAAGCTTTTTAGTGCTTCCTCTTAATGCTCATGGTCATTGTGAGCTTCATGATGGATGGTAGAACCTTTCTTTTCCAAGAGAGCATGGAAATTGTGTTCTTCATGATATGCATGTCCTTCTAGCATTTCACTAATGCGTTGCCATTCGCTTTGATGTGAGTAATTGCTGCATCATCCGTAAAGTCTGTTTTAGCAGTGAGTCTCTCAAGTTCGCTCAATGCAAAACTGACATATTTGTGTTCACGATAAAGTTTTACTCTCATGGAAGATACCTTTTGATGATTTTTTCTTTCATGGTTTTTAGGGGATAATTTTTCCCGCTCAATAGATATTCTAAGCTAATGCCTTGAAGGATTGAGCGGAGATAGGTGGCTTCATCATCAGAATCAGCATATCCAAGGTCTTTGTAGAGTTGCCGTTCTGCAGCGAAAAGGCGATCAAATTGCGCCTTATATTTCTTCATAATTTCTTTTGATTTTGAATCACATGATTCAGCAGACCTTTTTTTGAAGGCTCTTGCGTTTACTAGTCAATTCCCACCACACAGCCGGCTTACCACCGGAAGCTTCATGAATGATTGCTGCAAATACATCCCATACACAAGGATCTTGTCTTGTTTGTGTGCGTCTTTCCAGTTCGTGAAACAAGGCGGTTGCATCCCTATTTGACAATTCCTCTACGGTGTGGATGCCTGAAAAAATGAGCTGTTTATCTTTGGCCAAGGTTGCTGATGTGGGTGATGGATTTACTTGTGCGAATGAAAAAATGGAACCTTTTTTCAGTGTTCCGCAAGGGCAGGATGCTGACGTCCAGAATTGAGGAGTCTTTTGCAAGAGGGGATCAACATTAAATGGAACAAGCGTC
>JABDAE010000124.1 GCA_013289325.1 Chlamydiota bacterium | reverse complement strand
GAGCAGCATTATCAGGAAAGGCATGAGGAAACACCTCATGCCCCAATTGTTGCTAAAGTTGTCTTTATCGATAAGTCCGATGGGGCAGTGCGCCCCTATATCTACCAATTAAAAGATTACGCCCTTTCAAAAACTCCTCCTGATCTGTTAAAATCAGAGGCTTTTTCTTTCGATCACGAGGCCTTTGTCTTACTTGGCGAAGTCGAAATTCACGACAAATGGAAAAAGAAAGTGACATTATCCAATGAAAAGGTGGTTTTCTACACTCACCTCGTCGTTATCTATGAAAATAAACTGGCCAAAGCCTTTTTCGGTCCGGAATTTTCATCCGGTCTTAAAGCCCTTGTCGATGCTGTGCGCCTAAAACCACTTATTCCAAGACAAGCTGTGACGCAACAAGCTGTGACGCACTCTCATAAAACGTCTAAAGTTTCAACGCAATTGCCTGAAGAAAATGAAATAGAGGGCAACCACCCTCGGAAAAACCCTCAAAAAAACATCGAGCGTTTAGCTTCACCCTTGATCCAAAGCACGCCTCATAAGCAAACAGATAGCGATATATCCTCGAAAAAGAAAGTCTATGAAGTGAATCTTTAAGATTATCCTAGAAACGGCAGTTCGAGATGACAAATTAATGCAAGATCTTGAATTAGAATCACTTTGTAATGGGGTAGAACATTTCCCAAATGGTGAAGGACCACCCCATTGCAAATGATTATCCTAGAAACGGCAGTTCGAGATGGCAAATTAATGCAAGATCTTGAATTAGAATCACTTTGCAATGGGGTGGGACATTCCCAAATGGTGAAGGACCACCCCATTGCAAATGATTCTGGTTCAAGAGATTGCGTTAAGTTGCCGTCTCCAACTGCCGTTTTTAGGATTATGGTTCAAGAGATTGCGTTAAGTTGCCGTCTCCAAGTGCCGTTTCTAGGATTATTGCGCCTCTCTTTCCTTGCGCTCTTGCTTGATCTCTTGTTTAATTTCTTGTTGAAGACGCCCTAATTCATAGCCTTCATAGTCAACAAACTTTAAGAACCTTTCAAAAGATGGAAACACCGCGCCGACCTGCTTTGCCATGAGTTGCGCGACGCGTCGATAACCCGGATGGCCAGCAGAGGCAGAGCGAAGTTCTGTCAGCCACTGTAAGGCTCTTAAATTGACATGAAAGTACCACCTGATGTTATAAGCTTGCGGTACAATGTATTGCGCCTCTTCCGGCAACTCTTTAGCTAAGGCGTCATAGGCATCTTTGGCCTTTTGAAGCGCCAAAATATAATCTGCCTCAAGTTCTGTCCCCGCAATTTCTTTCGGAACATAATACCCATAATCACACGAAAGCTGCTGCCTTTCTTGCGTTAGGGTGCGATGGCGATGAAGATCGCGATAAACGCCAAAGTCTGCAATGATCTCAAATGTAAAGCTTGCATGCTCTAAGGCCCTTGGCGACTTTTGCCGCCTGTTTTCTCGCGAGCCGCAGCCGGCATCTAAAATGCGCAAAATTTCTTCTTCGGGAAGATGTTTACAATGTAGCCAAAGATCTGTTAAGCTCTTATTGCTATGTGCAAATAATAGGGACGCTGCCACTTTAATCACCGACTCTGAATCATATGAGATGAGGCGCACGCCCACCTCTTCTTGCCTTGAAGGGATCTCTTGATTGCGCTCTGCAGCCGCTTTTAATTCCGTTTGCATTGAGGCAAAAAACTGAGCAAACGCCTGGTGGGAATGATGGTTTAAGTCAGATCTTCTTACGAAAGAAGGGATCACCTTCGCAAGCTCTACATGGAGTTTGCCGCCAATCTCTTGCATCTCGGCAAGTGTGTTGACATGCATTTTATTGATCAGCTGCTCAAAAAACCTTCCATTGCCAAACATTCCCATATTCGTAAGTGTTGCTGCCGGAAGAAGGCCGCGCAAGCAATCGAGCACTTTGGCGCGAAGCGCTGCTTGATAAGCGCCTTGTGGCACATCAGCTGCTTTTGGCATCTTTGCCCCGATAAGCGCTGTAAGAGGAGGGATCAGTCGACTGTATGTGTCAAAAAGCATATTTGCCGTCGTGATATAAAGATCGCGATATGCCGACGTCATGAGAACAGGATCGCGGTAAAAGAGGTATTCCCCTTGAAATTTTTGATCAAAATAGACATAGCGCGTCGATTTTTCAAGAGGAGATCCCCCAATGCGGCTATCTTGAATGTATTTGGCAGCGAGAAGCGATACATTTTCAATCGCCACATGGGCCCCTCCAAGCTCGCCAATCGAGTCATCGCCATAGCCATCAAGGATCCGATCGTAAAAATTTTGCGCTTTTTTTATCGCTGCCGTTTGATCTTGGATACTACTTGCATCCCCAGCTATTGAGGCAAAGGCGGTATCTTGTTCGTTAGAAATAAACTCCTTTAAAAGAAGAGATCTAAGGCCAAGCGTTGATCTGGAATACCTTGAAAAAAGAGCTCCTTTAATCACTTCGGGGAGGTTGCGCAAGACAAAAATATTGCCCGACGTACTCGTGACATACTTTTCTAATATCTTAATTTGTTCTGGAGTGAAGGTTTCGTAGTCATCAAATTGCATAAGATCCCTTTAAGAAAATATGAAGAAACGTGAAGACTAGAGTGCCAGAAGTTGATCTTACCTTTCAAGGAAAAAGATTTTCTAAGGTAGGTTGAATTGAGAGCGCCTCTTTAAATTTTTTATAGCGATTTAAGGCTGCATTGGATGCAAGAGATTCTTTACCAGCTTTTGATTTGATGCAGCGGATAAGTAAATTTTTGGGGGTGTGTTCCATATCGATAAATTCTATCACCTGGACATCGTAGCCAAGATATGTCATAAGCTCTGCGCGCGCCGCATCGGTGACAAGACTTGCAAACCTTTCGCGCAAGATCCCATGGCGAAGGAGTGTATCAAGGTTTGGGTTTTTGATTTGAGAGTATAGTTCGTGCTGACAGCAAGGCACACACATGATCACGTCAGCTCCCCAAAGGTGAGCTTTTTCTAATGCGACATCTGTTGCTGTATCGCATGCGTGGAGTGAAATCACCATATCGACCTTGCCCGTTGGCTTTTCATCTTTGATATCCCCGACAGCAAACTTTAAGCCTTGGTAACCAAGAGATTTTACAAGAGATTTGCAATGGATAATCACATCCTCTTTTAAGTCTAGCCCTTTAATATGTAAGGGCTTTCCTAAAATATTGTGCATGTAATAGTAAAGGGCAAATGTCAGATAGGCTTTTCCACACCCAAAGTCGATTACTTCTATGTTTTCTTTTTCAAGGAGAGGGCTACATACATCGCTAATCATTTCAAGAAAGCGATTGATTTGCCTAAATTTATCATACTTTTTGGCAATGACCTTCCCCTCTTTTGTCATGATCTGCAAAGCCACTAAAAAGTCGATCGGCTCCCCTTCTTTTAAGACATATTGTTTTTCTCTATTATGGGTCATTGGGAGAGTATTTTGAAAAGAAACTTTTCTTTGCAGCACTTTCATCTTATTATCTTTACTCATTAGCACGTGAAAGCTTACCTCTTTAAAAGTAAATATCCCTTGGCCAAAGTGGGAAAACATCCCCTCTTTAATGGATTTTGCACACTCTTTAGGCTGTACATTGCGATGCAACGCTTTTTGCTTTACCTGATCTGTCAGCTGATAAAACAAGGTATCTTTTATGAGTATAGCTCTTATGCTTAGCTTTTGGCTAAGTTGCGTCCGTTTTTGAGGAGCGCTTAGAACTGCACTAAGAAGCTCTCCCCTTTCTACCCCACCCAGCAACTCTACAAAAACTTCTTCGTCAGACTGTGTAAGATGCATGTTGCCTTAACCCTTGATGCCATTTAACAGCAGAATATATGGTGCCGACAATGGGGATGATTCTAATAAGACCAACTCCAATGCCTTTCATGTTATTTTCACAGCGTATCTTAGCAAGCTCCTTAATGAAATAGCAATGCGCGGCAACTCTTAAGCTATTAGCTTCTTTAGAGGTCCTACCAGTGGCATAATAGGTAGACATCATATTTTTACTCTTGACATAGCTATCCGCAACACTCTCTGCAACGTTTTCTTCTTCCATTTGCTTATCCGGTAGTTTCTCTACACTTGTCTCTTTTATTGGAGAGGCTACTACAGGCTGAAGGTTACGTGGAATTGACTTCAACAGTGTGGCATTTTCATAGAGCTCTTGCAAGATGTTGTCTGATGCAAGATTAATCTCATGTAAGACGATCCGACTTATTAGACTTGGGTCGTTCCAACTTTTCCTCGTTTCTTTTGAAATATTTTGTAAAAATATGTAGTCCCGATTCTCTAATATAGAAGCTAATTTATCTTTATTAAATGCGCGGTTCACATGATATTCTGCAGTGCAAGCGCTAATGACATAGATCGACACATTTTTGATAAGCCTTGCGACGTTAATCAATACATTCGCGCCTCCAATCACCTGTTGTGCAAATGGCAAAACGCAAATCTTAGTGGCGAAACTTACGCAACCTTTTCTTGGAAGAGCATGTGAAGCTGCTGCTGCTGGGCCATCTCCTAATCGTATTGGGAATGTGGCAACGCCAGCAACGCTCGGTGGGCAAGCCATAAAAACCTCTATTATTAATGGATAAAATCGTTTATATGCGCACATAATAAACAAAAACGAGTTTAAAATCAACTAATTCAAAAATGGTAACACCCCACGAATAACGTCGCTTTAAGAAATTTATGTAGCTTCTCAATAAGCCACTCTAGAGAAATTAAATGTTAACTGGTTGCATGCACTAGTTTAGCTAAAGTGTGTAGGGTTGGATTTTTACTTTTAAAGGCGTGATAAATGGTCGTTCTCGGTAAATCGTGCTCTTTTGAAAGCTGGGTCTTATTTTTTGCACTAAGATGAGCTTCAAGTATTTCAATCACTCCATCGGGGTCGTTTTCTTTCAAGCACTCCCAAATAGCTTTAGCAATTAATTGTTCATCTAGTAAGTCTTTGTTTGGATTATATTCACGGGGTTGTTTCTTAAATTTAGTCATAGACCCAGTCCTTATAGATTTTTTCTGCTTGATTAATGTCTTTGGTCTGACCATTTTTATTTCCTCCTAGAAGTAGTAGCACATGGCTGAATGGGATTAAAGAGTAGTAGATGCGCCTTCCGTTCTCCCATCGAAGTTCCCAAACATGGTCTCTTACCTGTTTGTGATCTCCAAAATGTCCTTCTTCTCGAACGTTTTCGATTCTTTTAGCGATTTGAATTCGTGATTTTGCAGGTTCCTCTTCGAGCCAGTCTTCGAACTCATCCGTTATCATTATTTTGTACTTCATCTTCATTGTACCATATATTAAACAATTTATCCACTAAGAAAAGAACTCAACTGCAATTCACCCATGACTTGAATCACAATTTCACGGTTTCTTGGCCTTGTATCAAAATCGATGACAACGATCTGTTGCCATCTTCCAAGAACTGCTGCTGAATTGATCAAAGGTACAACCAAAGAGGTTTTAAGAAGCGCGCTTTGCAGATGGCTTGAGCCATTATCGTCACCCCAAGTTTTATGATGTGCATACTCTTTGTTGTAGGGAATCATGCTTTGAAAAAGTTTTTTTATATCGCTTTTTAACCCAGGTTCAAATTCAATTGTGGTGATACCACCTGTAGAACCGATAAAAAAAACCGTCACAATTCCGTTTTGGATTTTAGACTCGGCAATCACTGTCTCCACAACGGATGTAATATCATGGACATCGCAGTTTCCAGCCGTTTTTAAGTGATGAATGTGGTGATGGATCATATTAGACTTCTCCTTTTATTTTCTCATCAAAAGACTATTATGATACAATCTCGCATCTTATTATTAAAGGATCAAACCATGCATACACTAACATCATTGCGTAAAGCAGCTCTTGCTCTTTCTCTTGTTATTTTGCCTCCTTGCGCAGTAGAAGCGGCACTACCCATAAAGAATATGTCCCTGCCAAACAGCAAGAAAAAAAATGTAGAACCGGAAAGCGAATACGTTGTTTCTTTTGATGAAAACGGAATGCCGCTATCTTTGCGAAAAAAAAAAGGAAAAGAACAATTGGTGTTTTCCTGGAAACAAAACGAATACTATGCACGGGACGTCTTTGTCCTAAAAAAACCAATTGAAAGCAGTGACAAAAAGGACAAACACAAAAAACATATTCCAGAGCAAACCCCAGCAGAATCCCCCATTCTTCTTCCCCCGGGTGTCGATACCTTCTTAGGATTTCAGATCCCACAGCTTGCGCGCGATGCTTTATCTCAGGTGAGAAAAGGAGGTTCTCTTTATAGAGAAGAAACAACTCCTGAAGACTTTTTAAAAAAACACCCAATCGATCGTTTTACTGTTGAGATAAATCGCGATTTGGTCAAAAAATACGGAATTGGATTTACATCAAGCCTTTACAAATTGTGCTTAGAAAAAGAGCTTAGCAACCGCTTTGCAAGGGAGCGCCTCGTCCACAACCTCATCGAACGCCCCTTAGCTAATCTTGGCGAGCGAATGAAAAGGACAATGCTATTGTTGATTGTCCCCCCCTCCTTTGATGGCCTAGAGTCTGCGATCGAGACATGTAAAAAATTTGACATCCCTTATCACATTATCTACACACCTCAATGGGCACTTTTTCAAGAAAACATCGCCACATGGAGCCCTGCATTAAAAAATATCCTCTCTTCAGGAAGAGATGTGATCCTCGTTGGAGCGGGAAGCACTATTCCGGAGATGTTTTTATCTTTTCGCACGCTCGGCCGTGAACTGGATGTGTTGCCTGGAAAAATCATTGGCCTACTCAATTTTTCTCCTATGACAACAGGATCTTTCCTCATCGATCGCCTCCTGCAAAAGGGACCTCTTTTCATTTCGCTTACCTTTGATGGTTTGCCAGGAGGAAGATCCCAAAATCTACCAGCCGATTTCAAAGAAAAAAGACTGCAATCGCTAAGGGAAATGCAGCAAGACTCTATCTGCAAATTGTATGATGAGGCATTGCCATCTGTACCAAAATCACTTGCCGTGTTAAATATTTTAGGCATTATTCCTGGCAATGGCCTCTCAAACGTTCCGGAGATACAAAAACATCAAACTTTAATGAGAAAACACTTCATAGATTTTGGCGCTAATGACGGCATGTTCGAATATCCTGGAGCAGAGATTCCAAAGCATTGGAATTGCCTAAGTTATTCCATTGCGTTAAATTCTAGCTACATGATTTATGACGGCTATTTTGAAAGCTATGGTATTAATGGTGTCGATAAAACGTGGGACATGAAAAGCAATGATAAAATTGCGATCCTTCATGGACTGATTCAAACCATGCTAGATTTGATAGGGAGATAATCTTAGGGGCTACTGGAATCTTCGTGTTATCTTCTTTGCCTCGTTTGCAATTGTCGCTTTTGGTCAGCCTGATAGGACTTTGATTTCACGTTTTCTGGCTAAA
>JABDAE010000123.1 GCA_013289325.1 Chlamydiota bacterium | reverse complement strand
CATGATCGATCCTTTACTTGCTGTTTTAGGGGACCAAAAGTGCCCCTTATGCCAATCTCTTCCCGGGCGTTTAATTCCAACGCGCGAGATATCGGGCCCAATACGCCTTGTGCCTGGGAAGGTGATCTTTTGGTAGATGTATTCATTGGCAGAAGAAGGAGGCGCTGGGTAGGTGTCTGAGCCATTTAAGACGACATCTTGCACAAGTGTTCGCGTTTGATCGGTATGGCAATACCAACACCCTTCAATGGCGTACGTATGTTCTCCTAAGGCGATCAACTCTTTTCTTGAGTGAAAGCCTAAAGGGTGGTTGTTTAATTCATCTAGATTTTTGATTAGCTCCCCTTTTGGGCTATATTGCCATTCATCTTTTCCATTAAAGACGAAATGCTCTGCTCTATATTCCCTTGGGTTCTGAACGTAGATGACACCTGGAACTTTATGGTAGCTTTGACTTATATCTTGATCTACAAGGACATATTGACCAGGATCTATCCAGCTTTCTGTAAACCCTTCTGACGGGGCTAGGGCAAACGCCTCTTTCCCTTCTGGTTGATAGAGTTCGAAAATATCAAAGAAGGGTTTGGAAAGTTTTTCCTTTTGCCAATCGGGATGCGCCTTTTCCCACTCTTCTTGAGCTTGTTCAATCAGCTTTTCAGCTTTTGCTATGGCATTAAAGCTTAAAGTATTTTGCGGTTTTCTCAGCATGAGCAGATGGGAGGTAAGTTTTAACTGAGGTTCATTTTGTTTTGTGATATATTTTTCAAGTTCTTCAGGGGCTACAATGCGCACTGTGTCAGTTTCGCGAAAGGCAAGGAGCGTGTAAAGGTCTTTAATATGGTAGACAAACTGCAAAGAGGATGTTTGAGAGGAGGCGCTGCTGATGTAAAGGTTTGGGTCTGCGACTTGATACATCTGCACGTGATAAGGGCTGCTGGGTGTTGTCCATGAGGGATCGACATAACGAGGGGCTAAAAGTGTGATCACAATGGAAAAAGAGAAAAGGAAAATAATACCGATGATTGTAATGACAGCTGAAAGCTCTATTGAGTGGGTGGCGCGGTGCAGCCAACTGGCGTATTTTTTTTCATTGTCAGATGGCGTATTCATTGTGGGGGTCTCGCCGATACTTTTAATGGAATAGGATCTGTTTTAATCTCATCGACAGGCTCTAAGACGATTGTATTGAATATATTGACGACAAAGAGCAAGTTGGCAAAGAGGATGATCACACCTCCCAGGGCCCTTATCAACCAAAAAGGCCCCATTTCAGCAATGGTATCGATAAAGGAAATGAGGGTTAGGTTATTGTGAAATTCGGCATAGCTTGTGCCATTTGCCCAAGTGGACCAAAGCATCCCTTGCCAAAAGCCCCCAATCCAAAGCGCCAGCAAAAAGGGCACACTTCCTAAAAGATTTAAATTAAAATGCCAATCGGCAAGTTTTTTTGACCATAAGGGTTTTTTTAAAATATCGGGAATAGTGTGGTAAATACCTGCAATGGCAAAAAAGGTAAAAGTGCCGTAAAGGGAAATATGGGAGTGGCCGATGATCCAATCTGTCTTTGAGGTAATTTCGTTGATATTGCGAAGCGCCATTAAAGGCCCCTGAATACATGTCAATAGATAAAAAAGAGTGCCCATCATTAAAAATCGAATAGGCGCGCTTTGTGTGTATTGATCCCACTCATTTTTTAGCGTCGCAAATAGGTTTGTCACCACAGTCCACACAGGGATAAAGAGCCAAAGGGAAAAGACGATGGCTGTCGTTTGCAACCACTGCGACATAGGTCCATGAATGATATGATGAGCGCCAATCCAAGCATATACAAAAGCAATGGACCAAAAGCCAATCATAGATAAGCGGTGGCTATAGATAGGGGTATTGGCGATTTTAGGAAGAAAGTAGTAAGCGGTCGCAAGGCCCATGGGCGTAAAGACCAAGCCGACGAGGTTATGAATGTAAAAGAAACTCACGTTGACGCGCGATATCCCTTCTGGTACCCAATTGATGCCAAAGTTGCCAGTTATAAAGGTAAATGATGTCCAAATCAATGTGCCCATTGCGTACCAAAGAGAGACATACATTTTTTTATAGCGACGCGTGGCCACAGTCATAAACAGATTAATGGCCACCAAAACCCACGCAAGAGTTGTGACGAACTTGACTGGGATGAAAGAGACAAAAGTTGGCAGCTCAGCGTATTCCCAACCAAAATTGGTGCCAAGAGGGATTGAAAAAGTGCCGAGGATGAGCGAAAACCACCAAAGAGCAATTGAGATATAGGCCATTTTTTGGCTCCAAAGGGGCACTCCGCAAAGGCGAGGAATAAAATAGTAAAAAAGGCCAAGATTTGCAGAAAGAAGCCATAGCAAAAGCACAGACCCTACGTGGACGGGGCGAATTCTTCCAAAGTGGATGTATTCGCCTGAGAAGTAATCGGGGAAAAGGAATGTATTAAAGGCCATAAATACGCCGATGCTCATGCCGACAACCATGAATAAAATGGCGGGGTAGAGCAAAAGCTTTACAGGTAGGTCATTATAAGCGATCGGTTTTTTTGTGGAGAAAACACTTGCGCTTGCGGTAGTCATCAAAGTCTCGTTTTTAGAGGTAGGGTAATCTAGCGACAAAGAAATTTCAAGAAAAATCCACAGAAAAATATAAAATTATTATTAGCCATATATTCAAGAGCATGTTACATTTTTTTTTTCAAAAAGTCAGCTTACAACTAGTCATTTTGCTTAAATCTAGAAACGGCAGTTCGAGGAAACGGCAGTTCGAGGTTAAAGTAGCTTTGCAAAAGTCTTGATAAAAAATTCTCAATAGCTATTTTTTGAACACATCCTAATCGTTGAAGAGCAGAAAAATGCCAAGCATTAAGAATACACAACCCTTTTTTTCAAGTTATCAGTCTCCGCGTCCCTGCGAAAAAAATGACACTAATTCTAATCTATTACATTCAAGGACTATCGAAGAAGTCTCATTACCATGCAAACCTAGACTTAAAACGGCTATTCTTGGTGCGATAGCTCTTTTGGGGACAACAATTGGGATGTATTGTGCGCGTCGGTATTTAGGCGGTAGCGATCCCAGTCTTGAAGAGGTTTTATCAATTGGCACGCGAAATGGGTTAGGCACCGCACATGGCAGGGTAAGTGTGAGAGCAATCCCGACTGCTTTGCCGCTTGACAACCAGATGATACTACCTGGGGCTTTATTTCAACTCAGACGAGAGTTTTTTAATGATACGGCAGGCGGGTTTATTGAACAAAAAAATTACGCAAGGGCCCAGCTGGTTAACGAGTCAAATAGACCCAATAATGTCTAGCTATAATATCTTTGAGCAAGCCATAGGAGTTCAAGTTGTAGGAAATATTGCTTATGTGGTAGCAGGTTTTGGGGGTCTGCAAATCATTAACATCACTGTACCCAGCAACCCTGTTTTGATCGGAACATATGAGACTGCTGGAGAGGCTCAAGGCATTCAAGTTGTCGGAACAACGGCCTATGTAGCGTATATGGAAGGTCTTACTAGTGGTGGCCTATGTATTATTAACATCATTATCCCGAGTAACCCGACTTTGATCGCGACATTTGATACGCGCGGGTGGGCGCAAGATGTTCAAGTTGTGGGTAAGATTGCGTATGTAACGACTAAAGGCAGTGTACTTAGCGGTGGCTTCCAAATTGTTGACATCACAACGCCTAGCAGTCCTACTCAAAGTGGTATTTATTATACTACAGGAGATGCCTGGGGAGTTCAAATCGTAGGAACTGTTGCGTACGTGGTCGATGAAACGAGTGGTTTGACTATTCTCAACGTCGCTACACCGAGCAATCCTACCCAAATTGGATATTATAACACTCCAGGAGATGCCCTAGGAGTTCAAGTTGTAGGCACCATTGCGTATGTGACGGATGGTTCTCGGTTGAATAGCAATAGTGGCTTACAAATTATTAACGTTACTAAAAAAAGCAGCCCAAGCCTTATTGCCACTTATACAATTCCAGGAGGCGCCTATAGAGTCCAAGTTGTAGGAAAAACTGCCTTTGTAACAGGAACTAATGGTTTGACTGTCATTGATATCACCATTCCGAGTAACCCTACTCTTTTAGGCTCTTACGATACTTCTGGAGAGTCTCATGGAGTGCAGGTAGTGGGAACGACTGTTTATGTAACGGATATGGGTGGCTTAAAAATCTTAAGCGGGCTCAATAGGCTTAAACTTTTTGGGAGCCCAGATACATTGGACCGAGGTAATTATATTGTGACTCTTGAGGGCACCACGGCTGCAGGAAGTACATTTTCCTCTTTTAAGTTGAGTATAGGAAGTCCATTAGCGCCCGTCTATCAAAATCCGATTTCCACACAAAAAGCCATGGTCGATAAAAGTTTCAATTATGTCATGCCGGATAATGTGTTTGTTGGCATGAATGGAAATGAGCTGGCGTATAGGGCAACGAACTTACCTCAATGGCTTGTATTTGATGCTGCAAAGCGCACATTCTCTGGCACGCCTACCTCTCAGGATACAGGTACGTATGCAGATCAATCGACGATAGCGACCGTTACAGCGATCGACGGAAAATTTGAAACAACAGGACAGTTTACGGTCACTGTCACTGGAGATTCATATTTAGCAAAGCTCATTAGGGTTGGATTGCCTATCTTGAGTGTATTGGGGATGGTTTATTCGGGATATAAAAATCGATCTCTTTTCTTGGATCGGATTTCCAAGGGGAAATGGAGAAATAATCGGGTAAGCGTGAAGGCAGGAGAAGACTTTATGTACGCCTTAAAGACACACTCCAGGGATGTTCGAAAAATTCAAGCCTATGTGAGGGATAAGGGATATTGTGGAAAATTGTCAGAAAAATTGTTGTGCGGAAAACCGCGCCACGTTGAATTGGCTGTGAGATTGCCAGTGTGGATGAGACATAATACCGAAGTCAATGTGCTATACTCAATTAAAAAGTTAGAAGAAATGGATCTACAAGGTGAGCAATATATTCAAATTCGAATGCTAGGTAGCGGCGATGTGATTAAAGAGCTGCTCCATATACATTTGGAAAGAGATACATCGACATTAGAGGGCACTTTCGACCCTTTCACAAGGCAAGAGAATATTGGATTATTATTATTCCCTACTACTGAGGTAAATTCTCTTGAAGTGGATGAAAATTCAAACAACCAGATGAATTTGGTCTCAGTCTAATAATTGTAAAGGAGTAAAATGCCGGCTATTAAAAATTCAACACCAGGCATAGAACAGAAAGTGCCTCTGCACAACTTCTCAGATTGTCCAGAAGATCCCATTCACAATACCATCAAAGAGAGCAACGCTAGGTGGGACCTTAAATCCTTTGCTATAGGTGCAGATATTACAACGCCACTTATTCAGCCTCCTCCATTGGATAAAAGATCGATTGAACAGATACCCATATCTCACAAGTTATGCCTTAAAGCGACTATTTTGGGAGCGTTTGCTCTAGTGGGAACAGCAATTGGAGTTTACTGCGCGCATCGATATTTTGAGGAGCTTGATTTAATTCATGAGGATGCGTTGTTACAAAGCGCCCGAAAAACATTAGCAACGTCTCATGATGGGCGACATGGTATGTTAATGGAAAGGGCCATTCCCACTGATTTGCCACTTAAAAATCAGGTGACACTACCTGGGGCTTTATTTCAAGTCAGCCACGAGTTTTTTACAGAAACAGGGGGTGGGTTTATCCAGCAAAAAATTGTACAGGGTCCCAGTTGGTTAGTGAGTCACTTAACCCCTTTGGTCTCTAACTATTATATTTCAGATCCCGCCAATGCAATTCAAGTTGTAGGCACGACTGCGTACGTAGTGGAAGCAACTAATGGTTTAACTATCATTGACGTTTCCACTCCGAGCCGTCCTATTCTGATAGGGACGTACGGTATTACTGGAAGCGCTAAGGGAGTTCAAGTGGTAGGAAAGATTGCCTATGTAGCGGAAGACAATAGTGGCTTGACAATTCTTAATATCACTAAACCGAGTAATCCGACTTTGATTGGGACGTATAAGACGCCAGGAGCCGCCTATCAAGTCCAAATCGTTGGCACTTTGGCTTATGTAGTAGATGATACTGGTGGTTTAATCATCATTAACGTCGCGACGCCAAGTCATCCTACTTTGATAGGCACTTATCCTGGAAAAGCCGAAGAAGTCCAAGTGGTAGGAAAGATTGCCTACGTAGGGGATAATGATAATGGTTTGATTATCATTAATATTACAATTCCGAGCCACCCTACCTTGATTGGGAAGTATGTGACTCTTGGAACTGTCTCTGCATTACAGGTTGTAGGTCCTATTGCGTATGTGGCAGATAGTAGCAACCGTTTACAGATCATTAATGTCACTAAACTGAGTCACCCTACTTTGATCGGAAATTATACTATTCCTGGATTTCCCACTCAAATCCAAATCATAGGCAATATCGCTTATGTGGCGTATGCGGCGGCAGATCTTGGGAGTAGTACTGGAGGCTTAATCATTTTTGACATTCTTACGCCGAGTAAACCCATTCTGATAGAAAATTATCAAACCAGCGTACAAGCCTATGCTGTCCAAGTTGTAGGCACGAATGCGTACCTTGCGATGGACAGTGGTTTACAAATCTTAAACGATCTCAATCGCCTCACACTGTCAGGCACCTCTAGCGCGTCAGATCCTGGAAGTATTTATCCTGTGACACTTGTGGGAATTACAGCAGAAGGCGCTGCCTTTACTTCCTTTAATTTGAATGTTGGACTTTTACTGCCACCGGTGTATCAAAATCCGATTTCTACACAGACGGCTATGGTGGATAAAAGTTTTAATTATGTCATGCCAGACAATGTGTTTGTAGATCCTAATAAAGATGCGATGACGTATAAGGTACAAGACTTACCTTCATGGCTTGTATTTGATGCTACAAAGCGCATATTTTCCGGGAGGCCTACCTCAGCAGATACGGGTACGTATACAGATCAATCTACTGTAGTTACTGTGATCGCGACCGATGGACGATTTGAAACAACAGGGCAATTTACGGTAGTCGTGACAGGTGATTCGTATTTAGTGAAGATCCTTAGAATTGGATTACCCACCTTAAGCGCGATAGGGACGGTTTATTCTGGTTATAAAAATCGATCACTACTTTTGAATCTGATCGCCAAGAGAAAATGGAGGCATAATCAACTTAACATAAAGCTGGGAGAAGACTTTATGTATGCATTAAAGACAAATGCCCACGATATTCGAAAGGTTCAAGCTTATGTAAGGGATAAAGGTTTTATAGGAAAAATGTCGGAAAAAATCTTATGTGGAAAGCAGCATCATGTAGAGCTTGCTTTGAGTTTACCCATGTGGATGAGATATAATCCTCAAAGTAATGCATTATATTCTATTAGAAAATTAGAAGAAATTGATTTTCAAGGTTACCAAAATATGCAAATTCGGGTGTTAG
>JABDAE010000122.1 GCA_013289325.1 Chlamydiota bacterium | reverse complement strand
ATACCACATAACAAACCAGTATACACAAACGATTGGACTTGCTAGAATTTCCTCGTGAGGTTAGGTTGTGTTATGCAGCATCACGAAAGTTTCGAAGACTTAAAATCTCCTCCGCCACAAGCGGGTGCTGGTTCGAGTCCAGTCCCGAGCATATTATTTAACGCGAATTTTGGATAAGAAAATCTCTCTCAAAGGAGCTGCATTTCTTATCCAAAACTCGCGTTGATTACATGATCACCGTTGTTGCGTCATTTGAGGCAAATCATAGCTGTAATGGAGAGTCACACATGGCCATAACTTCTTCACAAGTGCTAAATCCATCAGCCATCTCTATTTTTTGTAATTTGAAGATGGCTCCTCTTCTTCAGCAAGATAGAAGAGTTCTTGAAATAGTCAAAGCAATTTCTGAAAACAATGACATGCCTAAAAAAACGGGAATTGAGAGTTGGAAATTCACGGATTTAATTTGGAAAACATGTTCTAAATTACACCCAAAGCAATGGAAAGCCACGAATCATCAAAAAAGTCATTGTCAAGCCATTTGGGAGTTTTCAAATGAACGCCTTGAGTTGTATTACGTAAATGGTGGTGTAAAAGGACCCACTGGAGAGGTGCTTATCGAGTATCATAGAGCAGATGGGACTCAACAAGAGGTAACATCCTCTGATATTTATATCGAGTGGAACATCGAGTACAAGTATTTGACCCCTATCTTAGCTTCTGGAAAAATTTATTTACTTAGCACTGAGACGATGCAACTTACGACATGGACGTTGGTTGAACTCCGTAGCAGCTCTTCGCATTTGATCGAAGAGATGGCTAAAACACAAGAAGAGTTTAAAAAATTACTAGACACACTCAAACATCAAAGTGGAATGCCTTATCGATGGGCATATAGAAGGGACTGGTACCCTAAGGCAGTGTGCTGCATTTATACCAAAGACGCCACTGGTAGATTTATAGCAAATGGGACTGGGTTTGTCATCGCGTATCCTCTTTTGATGACTAGTAAACATGTTCTGCCTGACGCATCTACTTGTGGTAAAAGTTATGCAGAATTTTTTTTCCATGACCCTTCATTAAATAGGCGAGAGATTATCGATCTAGATCCCACTGTTTTTTGGTCTTGTAGTGGAGATGCGAGAGGTCCATTAGGGCATAGAGACGTTCACGATTTTGCAATTGTTCGTTTACGAACAAGTAATGAAACGTCTGAAAGACTAAAAAGTGTATTTAACAATCCCATTTCTCTAGATGAATTTGCAGCCCCTATCAGGGGTCGAAAATTCACTGTCTTTCACCATGCACTAGGAATGGCACAACAACGGGATTTAAGTGAGCATGAAATTACTGAAGTAGAAGAAAATTATTTTAATTATAGCTTTCCCTCTGCAGCAGCTGGCGCTTCGGGCTCTGCAGTTTTAGATAGCGAAACCTATCGACTCATTGGAATCCATCGGCAAGCCACATCTCCCAATGGAGCCACACACGCAGCGATCAGAATCGACAAGATCTGCGTATGTTTGGGTGAGGCCGTATTAGAAAAAATTAGGAAAAATTACTCTACAGTACTATCAAATCCCCAAAAGCAACATGGGAACGAAGTATTATTTGAACATCTAAAAATAAATTATTCACAACATTCAAGCGTAGTTCCGATACTAACACAATTTGCGACCAGGGTGATTGCTTTCAATAGTCAAGATTTTATTCTTCCGCAAATCGTAGAAGAAGGTGATGATAAGAGACAAAAGCTAATTACTCTGGATGAGCTATTTTTTCGTTTGCACGAACAAGGAGAAGTGCTTCGCGCAGCGATCTATGGTGATGGAGGGGCTGGCAAAACGACACTTTGTCAATACATTATCTATAGTTGGTCAACAAATTCAAAATTGACTCAGCATTTTGATTGGGTTTTTTTTATACCATTAGATGAATTAAACAAAGAAGAAGACATTGATTTAATCGATGTGATTTTTTTTAAATACTTTAAAAACAGAATATCGCAAGAAGCATTTGTGGAGTTTTGGAGAATATACATTACCGACTCAAATAGAGTGCTTTTTCTTTTTGATGGGTATGATCAATTCAAGCATCAAAAACGATTTTCGACTTTGTTAAATCCTTTTCCCCAGGTACATGTGCTAATCACTTCTCGTCGCTATGCCATGGATACACTTCATATGTATAAAAAGTTATTCATAAAGGGTTTTAAAGAAGACGATATTTGTAAATTTATACGTGACTTCTTCAATAATAAGAATAGTCTGCCAGATAGTTTAATTACATATATTTTTAAAAATAAAATATGTCAATTTTCTTCTATTGTTCAGACTCCATTGCTGCTTGATTTATTGTGTCGGTATTGGTTGGATAATTGCGAAGTCGAAGCTATCAAAGAAAAAGGGGTTACCATTACCAGTGTGTATTACCAACTAATCTTATCATTAATAATGAACCATTTTAATACGAGGCAAGACCAACAACTCCTAAGGCTTATAGAAGCAGAAAGAAAGGGAAGAGAATATATAGCAGCTTGGTCTTCCATTGCCTTCCTATCTGTAGTTGAGGGAGAATATGGAAAAATTCCTCCTGACATCATTGATAAGGCGCTTATAGACCCTTCCTTGAATATAGCCGATTTACTCATATTCAATATTTTAGTTTTCAAAAATTCCGAGTATTCCTTTATCCATCCAACTTTTCAGGAATATTTTGCTGCCTGTGGACTGATCGATCTTTTGAAACAGAATAGTCCAAACGCGCAAGCGTTTATCAGTAAAAACAAATATAATCCTCGCTTGCAGCTCATTTTTCGTTTTGCAGCAGGTTTATGTATCCTAGAAGATAAAAAATCGAAAATTGTAGTAGAACCACTGGTAGATAAGTTGTTTAGTGCTTATCTTTCTGAAGGAACACTAGATTTAATTGGGAAATACGAAGCGAGTTTGGGCATTTTGATGCTAGAAGAAAGCGCTATTCCTGATACTACCCACAGTCAAGAATTGCAAAAGCGAATAGCTCGCTGGATCGCACCTAATGATTTTTACACTTTGGTTTCCACACTTAACTCCTGTCCAAAATATAAAGATAAACATTGCCTTTTTTATGCTTCTTATGATCTTAACGAAAAGACGAAGATTGAGTGGTGCCGTTATGTAGCTAGCTTAAAGTATTCTAACGAGAAAGTGATTTCACAGCTAATGACACTATCAGATAGTGAAGAACCGCAATTGCAACGTGCAGCTTTTGATGCGTTAACAAAAGCAGATAAAAGAGGGCTTGGGTGGGAAAAGGTCTGCAAAAAAATACTTGCTGTTTTACAACAATCGGAGGAACACATTGTTGATTCGTGTGATGGTGAAGGAACCTTGCTTTACAACCCACATACCATTAAAACAATGGCCATCAGGTGGTTTACCGAAGTTTTATCTGAGGAAGTTCCAGAACAAAATAAGAGAGCTGTCATAGAGGCATTGCATCAAGCTGATCGAGATATTCAAGAAATTGTTTTAGAAAAACTTGGAGAGGAGAAAAGTCTAGATTTTTTCACTATCCAAATGATTATTACTTTCCTCAATTCTTCTGATAATGAGGTTAAAAAGTGCGCTTGTAAAGCATTAAGGTATGTAGAAATTCAAGATAATGAGCAAAAAGAAAAAGCGATTCGATTATTAGCTAAGTTTCCAAGTAGTCTTATTAAAGTCGCTTCTTTAACGATGTGGGCTTTAAAAGCATTTGACAAAGTCTTTCAAAATGTCTTGTCTCTTTTAAAAAGTGCTAGTTTATCAGAACGTAAAAGTGGCTGTGAGTTAGTAAGAGAGTTAAAAAGTTCAAATCTTGAGTTGGTAGAGGAGCTCGTAAAACTATTGAGCGATCAAGATCTTAAACAATCAGCTTGCCTTGCATTGAAACATATTGAAAATGTTGAACCTATTCCATTCAACCAGATCTTACCATTGCTAAAAGACCCGAATACAGCAGAGGTGGCAAGTTTAACACTTGTCAAACACAAAATATCAGATCAGACCTGCATTCAAGCCGTCGCGTTGCTTTTAAATGATCGTTTTCCTTCTATCAGAAAGGCTGCTTATGAGATGTTATATGGTTTAATCAAGAAGTCTTTAGCTCTTTCACATATTGCTGCTTTGGTTACTGAGTTAAATGTTGACAGCAGGCTGCTAGCTTATCAAGCATTGATCAAATTAAATACGATTTCCCAAGATCACATCTTAGGGATTGCAGAGCTGCTTACAATGGATCAAAGACTAAAACTAATCGCTTGCGATTTACTTTTAGCATTAAAAGTTTCAGATGTTGACATCGTTAAGAAAATAGCTGTTTTGCTAGACGATGTAGATCAAAGAGTGAAAATAAAAGCAGGTCATACTTTGCTGGCTTTAAAAATATCAGATAACCAGATAATTCAAAAAATCATAAATAATCTTATAGATTACCGTAAGCCAATGGTTCTAAAAATGAAGTCTTCTGAAGTTTCCTTGATTAATACCGAACATCTGGAGGGTGTAGTCATAGATACCTATGAATATGAGAAAATGCTATGCACTTTATATCCTGATAGGTATTTGGACACCCTATTACAGATAGACGAAAATGAATTTTATGAAAAAATTAAAGACTATTTACTTGAAGACCTTACGTATTTTAAACACAGTCTTTCAAATGCTAAGAAGCTACTTATTCTCTTAGAAAAATATTACCAACCTTTTAGCATTTGCAAGATTGCTCGATTTTTTGCCGAGCTTAATCCAGCACTTTCCCCAAGTCCACTATTGTTTGATAACTTGCTCACTAATTATGAAAAAAAATTTGCTGAACGTTGGCCTTTAGGCTTGCAGGTTTTGATCACCTTATGCAGTAAATTTGGGAACTGGAGAAATAATAGCGAGATGTTTTTTGTTTATGCAAATCGAATCTTTGACTTCAGTTACTATGCAAGCGATATAAATGATGTAGATGATCACGCGATCCATATTTTTGATGGCAAGCTTTTTGCCGATGGGATTGCAATGGATGTTCCGCCTGAGTTTGCAGGTTCCCTTGTCAGTGAATTAGCAAAAATAGATCCCAAAAAGTTTCTACCCTATGAATGTCATTCATCTTCTTTTAGTGAAAAAGATTCAGAATCCATAATGCTTGGGGAGGAATTACCATTTTTTGAATTTGAAGAAGAAAATTCATCACTCTCTAGTTTTGTCTTTGAGAGTTGATGTTATCCAAAACTCGCGTTATTCATTATTACTTTCTTTCCTGGGCTTTTGGATTTTGTATTGATAAACTTCTATCCTGTCTTTTTCCATCGCTAAAAGAGTCTGATTTATCCAAAGTTCTTCACCGGGTACAAAGTCATTTGGGGGTGGAATAATCATTTCTTCACCCCCTAGTTTACCTTGGAGGTCTTCGGGAATCGTTTGGGGATTTTCTTTTGGTTTATTGCTTGTGATTTGACTAATACTTCCTTCAAAAGCAAGGCACTCTTTTTCTGCCGTTGCCAGTGTTGCTTTTATCGCTTTTTCAGCTTCTGGCAAACTCTCATTTAATAGGGTTTTTAAGGGGATGTAGTTTTGAGCAAAATTATCTATCTCTTCAATGATATACGTTACCTCTTCGTTATAGTATCTTTCTGCTAAGGCTTTTATAAACGATCTTCTATTTTCTTCTGGAGTTGATTCTTCTTGAATAATTCTTATTAAGTGCTGTACAGTTCTGTATCTGACTTTCCAAAAAGAATCTACTTGCCGTTTAACAGATTGGCCGAATAATTTGCCCACTTTAACAATTTGTTTTTTAATTTCTTTTGCTGTTGCTCTTATTAATTGCTGCTGCTTACCATGTTCAAGTTGAAGATGTACAAATGTAGTAAGAGAAGGGATGTGCGTATCTATATCACCTTTAGGAAAAGTTTTTAACATTTCGACTATTGATTCAAGTGCACACAAGGCAACTTTATCATCTTCCTTATATTGTTCAATACTATCGTTGAATTGAACTAACTTCGATTGTGTAATTTCTTTAGTATTTAAAATCGAAATTGAAGACCAAGTGACGTAAAGAGTTTTTAAAAACGATGGGTGTTTGAATTTACTGACGTCCCTTCGCAAAGCTAAGAGTAGTGTCTCAAATGATTGGTCTTTAACCAAATGAACAAGACCCATGACGTGATCGATAATTTCTGTTCTTGTACTCACATCATCGTCTAGGCAAGAGACTGCTTTTAACGCGTTTTCAATTTCAAAGTGCGTGATAACGTCTTTGTCTGGAATTATCCCAAGTACTTTTTGAAGAGGTTCTCTTAGTTGCTTATTTTTAGTTTCTTCGTAAACTGGACGCTTTTCCATGAGTGATTTCCAGACAATGCAATAAGTAAAAAGGCGAGTAATTTTGGAAAGGCGATAAAGTAGCTCTCCTTCTTGTTGAATATTGTCTAAGCGAAGGATCGAGATGATTTTTAGTGAGATTGGAAATAGATAAGAAGCAAAATTGTTTTTTTCAAAGGTTTCAAAAATAATTTTTGTAGCCTGGAGATATAAGTTGTCAACGAGTTTATCTGCTGATGTGGGATCAAATTTTTCAAAACTTAGGCAATTCTCTAGTGAGTTCAATTGACCCATGATTTCTTTTGCTGCGCTTGCACTCATAAAAACTCCATTTTGTGATCTATTTTGCTGTAGAGAAATGACTGTGTAAATACACGCTCATGCGTGCTTAATTTAAAGCTATCAATAGAAACTATTTTGGTCAAGATAGTCCTTCCAGCTTTCAGCTGGAAAAACTATCTACTGACCCCATTGGCCCAATCGTCCACTTTTAACCTAAAAACGGCAGTTGGAGACGCTAACTTGACATGAATCTCTTGAACCAGAATCATTTGCAGTGGGGCGGTCCTTCACCACTTGGGAATGTCCCGCCCCACTGCAAAGTGATTCTAATTCAAGATCTTCATGCCAATTTAGCATCTCGAACTGCCGTTTTTAGGTTTAAGGTGATTTTTTCGTTCTTTCCAAAGAAGCAGTGTTCCTTGGAGTATTTCGCAGGAATGATGATTCTGATTTGTTTACCGCAATTTGAACAAATAAGAGGATCGACCTCATAAATGCGAGCAAAGAGTTATGGCGCTTTTTAAAGACTTGATTCACCATCGTCTCTGTGATCGGTTGCAGAAGTGGTTTCAAGATACATTTTAGCTGCCTCATACACTTTCATCTTGGCAGCTTTTCGTTGCTTTGGTTTAGCGTTCTTATACTCTAAAGCAGCCTTGTCTAGTTGCAGTTGCTGTTGGAATATGGGAATATCAGCGCTGTAAATAGGATTAGAAGCGTTTTTGTAAACGCTTTTAAGTGCGCTTTGAGTCCTTTTAATATCCATTTTTATGTCAGACTTAGTTTGCCCTATCGCGTTCTCCGCATAAGATGTTATCTGGCTATTTTTTTCTGCTGAAGATTGCGCAGCTTTCAATGGTAATGATAAACTGACTA
>JABDAE010000121.1:1171-7568 GCA_013289325.1 Chlamydiota bacterium | reverse complement strand
ACCAATTGAAAATCACCCGTATAAGATAGATACAAAAAGGCCCCTTCGCCAAGTTGCAATTTGACAGTGCTTGCAGTGCCTATGATTTTTCCATTTTCATCTTGCAATGGGGCATTTTTAGCAACTTTCCAAGCTTGTTTACCATTGTCATGATAGACGATATCATCATTGCTGTACTTATAGACTTTCCCATTAGCGCCGCCACGCCAAGCTTCTTTTCCATTCGCATAATAAAAAACGATGTCATTGTCGTACTTATAGTTTTTCCCATTAGCGCCGCCGCCCCAGGCTTTGTTGCCATTCGGATAGTAAAAGACGATGTCATTGTCGTACTTATAGTTTTTTCCATTAGCGCCGCCGCCCCAGGCTTTATTGCCATTCGCATAATAAAAAACGATATCATTGTCATATTTGACATTTTTCCCAAAAGTCCCGCCGCCCCAGGCTTGTTTGCCATTTGAATGATATAATACTTTTCCATCCCAAGCGATCTTCCCATTAGGGTGATAAACTTGTGAGGAAAGATCATAGGAATCTGTTTGATCTTTGATTTTCACGACTGAGGATAAAAGTGTTGAACTTAACAACAGGCAGATGAATAAAAAAACATATTTGTTCATTTTACTTCCTTTAGAAATTTGTAATAACCTATGTTATACTTTATTGAAGCTATTTTGTATATCTAAAATTAATCTTCTCAGCTCGCCCACTTTCCACCGACTCCATTAGGCTCTTTTCTAAAATATCAGGAGATGAGATCGTGATTAATGAGTATGTGGGATCTTCCCATAGGTGAAGACACTCCTTGCCTAGATCTAGATAAGGCTCAATCTCCATTGTCACCTCGCATTCAAGCTCAAGCCCTGCAAGACTTGCCACCTGAGCGACAAACGACGAACATTGCCCGCCAGTTAATGTGTAGCATTGAAAATTATATGTGGAGATAAAGGCCAAAATACTTTCAAACTGTTCCTTGGAGATAAAGACTTTGGCGGCAAAAGTTGGTTTATGTCCCCCATTTCCGCGCTGAAAGAAGCCATCATATTGCGTCTGCCAGAGATACTTAATCGGGTTTTTTTCGCGACATCTTTGGCCTTTTGTTAAAGAGAATGTCCTTGGGTTGGCCACTCCATAGTCGATGTAGTTCATCACGCCGTCAAAATAGCGCGCCTGCACGCGTCCCGTTTCTCCAGAATGCCCCCCTTCGACAAAGACTCTTTGCCCATTTATCTCTCCTTCTAGATAAATCCAGGCGTGCCCCACATCGCGCGTTTTGCTTCCATCGCTTGGATGTTTTGCAATCGTCTTTAAAAAAGAGGCATTTTCAGTATAATCTAGATGGCGAGCAGCGACAAAGATCTCTAAGAAATAGCCAGTGTCTGCTTGAATGATTTTCGTTGTATGAGACGCGCCGCTTTTTTTATTGAGATGTGCGTACATCGCGTTATAAGAGGCACTTTTTGGCACATGACAAGAAGATAGGCAGCAAAGCAACAATAAAATGCTAAGTCGAAAAAAAAATTGCTTCAATTTTCCCGTAATTCTAATTTGATGGTAAGACCTAACTTTGCATCTTGCGATCTGCCTAATGTGCGGATGAAGAGGAGCCAATCGTAGGCATCAAAGCGAGCATTGCCTTTACAGCTTAGCTGAGAGAGGCGATTTCCGAGCATCTGATGGCCAAGAAATTTCCCTTCTCCACTTAATAAAGAAAAGGTGAGGCTCATTTTGCAAAAGGCATCTTGCATGACGAGCGTGTCTTGCAAGCGAAATGTTGAGGCTTTTTGCCCTTCATTTAAAAAGTGCATTTCTTCATGTACATCAAAATACAAAATCAGATCGCGGCACTTTTCTCGATCTTCAACTTCTACGGTTTCGGAAAGGGAAAATTCAAGTTTTATCTCGCAATTTTTACCTTCGGCCTTGATAAGTGAGGAGTTGCCTCCTTGAATTGCCATTGTATGGACGCGCTCCATATTACCCCAAACAACTTTACAAGCATACTCCCCTTTAGGATCGTTTGATGAGCCGGCAAAAAGTAGGCTATAGGCAATCTTTTCATCGCGATACAGGAGCCAATTGCGCCCGCAACAAATGCCTTCTTTGACTACTGGATAGTCCAAACTTAAAAACCCATCTTCAGACTCTGGCACCAAAACAGCTTCTAGATGCATTAAAGAAGGCTTAAGAGCTCTTTTACTAAAAGAGCCGGCATAATAACACATAAAGGCATCCAATAGGCAGCACTCCGGTTCAAACCCTTTTTGATACTCTTTAACGGCAGGTCCCACATACGAACCTGTCTCTTTATGCCACATGATGGAGAGATGATCCCAAAGACGGCTCCAGGGACTAAGTTTTAAACTTGGATACACCATCACAAGGCCAGATAACATCACACCTAGTAACCTTGGGCTATACCAAGCATCCTTATCTTCAAAATGACAAAGGTCGTCTAAAGTGCTCCTACCAAACGATTTAAATTCTTCAATTTCAAGAAAATCCCCTCCTGCAAGCGCTAAGGATGCTAATTTAACTGCAATGTGATATGGAGCGGCCTTGTCAAAATGTGTCTTAATTGCATGTGATAGCCCCTTTTGCAAAGCCTCTTTTAATTTTGCGCGCAGCTCATTGCCAAGACCTTGAGGGTATTGTTTTAAAATCCAGTAGATAATACATGAGACATGCAACCCATTGAAGCGATCTTTACAGATAGGGTATTCGTGAAGATAAATGGGGAAATTACCGGCAAAGAGGGAGAGCTCTTCCTTATTTTGAAAATGTAAAAGACCTTCCAACAGCTCTTTGACTTCATTGATATTGTCCACATGGCGCGCTCGAAGTAAAGCCAATGCGTACATCATGTTTTCAACAACTGGAATCGTTTGGTGGGGCTGATCTTCTTGCGCTACATGACAATAATGAAAATAACCCGTTTGCGCACTTTTATGCTGACGGCCAAAGGCAATGGCGCGCTCGATGATTTGCCTCATTTCCATTTGCCGTTATCTAGGCTTAGAAGGACGAGAGGTGCTAGCACGATTTTTAGACAAAGATGAAGTTTTTCTAGGAGTTGGACTTAAGACAGGTTTCGTCTTTTTTGTTTTTACACCTTTTTCATACAGAACATCTGGGCAAAAATCCAACTGATTTGGCCAACATATAGTAGTATCATCCACAATAAACTTTTTAAAATATTCCATATCATGCAAGGGTAGAAAAAAACTTCTCTTATCATTAAAAAAAACTTTAAAATCTACAACTTTAGTAATTCCATCGCTAAATAAAATCTTTATTTTGCAATCTTTAATATACTCAGCTTTTTTAACTCTCACAACTACACCAGAGGTTCTATTTTGTTAAATTTTTCTTTTTTAAGTAGTTCCCAGTTTTTACTAACTCATGTTTATGAATAGCTGCCCATTCAACGACCAATCCTACGACCCTACTCTGCAGCTTTCCACTAGTCAACTCTAACGTATCTATCAGAAAAACAGCTTCATCATCGCCGTAAAATGCATGAAAATGCGGAGGATTATGATCGACAAAATACATACGTATTATCCTAAAAACGGCAGTTGGAGACGCTAACTTGACATGAATCTCTTGAACCAGAATCATTTGCAATGGGGTGGTCCTTCACCATTTGGGAATGTCCCGCCCCACTGCAAAGTGATTCTAATTCAAGATCTTCATGCCAATTTAGCATCTCGAACTGCCGTTTCTAGGATTATGATTCCCAAGAATCTACTTATTTCAGGCATCCATCCCTCACTTCATGCATTTTAACACCAATTCAAACATTTTGCAATCAAGATTATAAGAGCACTTGCGGAGCAGCTACAACACTTTCCGCATAACCTGGGGGAGGAGCTGCTTATCCACTCTTTCTCCTTTATTAATTGACAATCCCTTAGCACATTTATGCATTTTCAAAAATGGTTCAAGTCTATTATTCTTTACCAATTGCCTTTAATCCCAAACAAGAAACTGTATGTCATTGCATTGGCCCACGTCTCGGTCATCGCCTGGGCATCTAGCTGCCAATTTTCTAAGAAGTAAAATGAACCATTAAGAGAGGCTTCTAGGCAATTATGATGTAGATGGGGCCCTTTGATTTTAAAGGGATCTCCAAAAGCTACGAATTTCTCTCTGATCGAGGCACATGATGAACCTAAGCGATACGACCAGGCAAAGTCAGCGCCAAAGGACAATTTCAAAGGACGACTTCTCGTTGTCAGATGAACGCCAACCCTTGTATACGCAGGGGTGACCTTCTTTTCATCAAACGCAAGAGCAAAAGGGCTTCCTCCTCTTTCATTAAAGGCATCAAAGCGATAGTGCCCTCCTTCAAAACCCAAAAATGGCTGCGCGAGGACATAATTCCAGATAAAATCCCGGCCTGCTTCGACGTAGTAGCTGCCTTGCAATGACTTATGGTGGCCGTGAGGCTTAAAGCGCTTAGTCCCAATATCGATCTCTCTTGTGATGAGATTATGACTTTTTCCAGCTACAAAAGTCGTAAAAGCATAGAAAGCATTTGGCCTAAATAACGCATAAAGCCCTCCAAGATTTGCCTTGGCCATGCCATGTCCACCGACATGATAGCCCAGGCGATCTTCAACGTGGGAATAAGCGCCTCCTAAAATAAAATTATCAAACACTAGGACATGACCACCTAAGCTAAATTCAGATGAATTGATATCGACCTTATGAAAGTTTTTCCCTGTTTGCAACTTTGTATGTCCAATAGATGCCTCACACCAAGCATCAAAGGCAAGCTCGTGCGCAAAAGAGCAAGAAGGTTGATAAGGAGAGCCTAAAATGCTTCTTACAGGATTAAAAAGTCTTTTTGAAAAGTTGCGATTGCTAAGCTCTGCCACAAGAAGTGTCGATGCATACTGCTCGCCACTCAATTGATCGAGCACCTTTTGCCCTTTTTCCCGAGGTAGGGCTGCAATCTCACTAAGAAGACTTTGTTCATCTGGTGTTGGATTATTAAATTTTTGCAGCTGAATGCCTACTTGCTTTTCATTAAAGGTACCAGGAAGAATGGCAAAAGTATTGATTAGGTTTAAATAAACATTGTTAGCATCATAAGTTAAAAAAGGAGAGAGAAGAGGAAAACTTGCAATAACTGCTGCATATGTGCCGCTCACTCCCCCATCTGCGTGAAGAATAGGCGATTTTGCCACCTCTCCAAGTCCAAGCTGTCCAGGTGCAGAAAGATCGACATGTACTTTTGGTCCGTCTGCAAGGGAGATCTGCTGATTTTCAGTCTCTTGCCTAATTGTGGAAGTACTTACGACTGAACTTAAGGAGACGATCGTAGCTGATCCATCCACATCAATCAGCGAGTTCACAAGTGTCCCATCTGGATTTAAGTTAGCTTTCACAAAGTAAGTAGAATCATCCGATTGTCTGTAATTGCCGCCGACATGAAATGTGGCAATTTTGTTATTGCCGGGAATCACGCTGCCACTATCTTTCACCTGCAAATCTTGTAAAATACTTCCCATCCCAACAAGCGCGCCATTTTTTCTTACAATCATACTGCCGCCCATCTGATTGTCCACAATTAAATTGCCAGCTTCGATAATGCTAACGCCGCTAAAGTCTAACTCATCAATTCCCATGGAGAGTATGCCTGAGCCCTCTTTCATAAAGGTGCCATCGCCAAGCAAGTTGTTGGTAAAGACATGCGACTCTGTTTCATCTAAGACCAATGTGCCGGGAGCTTTGACGATCAGATCTCCTGCAGTCATTCCGACGAGATTTTTGTAGTAAAGGGTCCCCCCAAAAACAGACGTAGTTCCTACATATGCATTTAAAGGGTTCGTGGGAGCTACAATTCCCTCTCCCCCATTGCCGTTAATCTGCACAGCCCCTAAGCCAAAGATTTTTCCAGAAACAACTGCGACTGCATCTTTTGGCGGGTTAAAGTCGATGATAGAGGTGCTTTGCACTAAATCAACATCTCCCACTAAATTCGTAAAGTTATCCAATTCTAACGTTCCTGTATTGACAACTGTTGGGCCTTGATAAGATACGGCGCCACTTAAAATCACAACTCCAGTGCCGGCTTCCACTGTAATGCCGCCTGTGCCAATAATGGGAGAGGCAAATGTGCCAGGCGTTGCAAAATCAAGCGTTCCATTATCGATGATGGGGCTTGGATTTGGAGCGCCGCTTGAGTTTTTCAGCGACTCAGATGTTGCGTAAGAAAGGATCGCATTATTGTTGACAGTCGTCGGACCCGTGTAATTATTAGATCCAGAAAGGACAAGGGTTCCCCCTTGAAGAGTGATTCCCACTTTTGCAGTGGATCCATCCGTAATTTTCCCGGCAATAACACCTATTCAGGCCCAACGCAAATTGTGGCAGGCAAAATGAAGGC
>JABDAE010000121.1:420-1161 GCA_013289325.1 Chlamydiota bacterium | reverse complement strand
TCCTCCATTTTTGATCGATAAGATCGACGTCCCAAGCGTTGCAGTCGATGTCACTGTTCCCGTTCCAAAGAGCTTATTGACTGTATTATTAAATCCATTTAAGTCAAGAATCCCTGGAGAGGTAATTGTAAAGTCGGAAAATGGAGAAAAAGCAGTAGAGCTTCCCGCTTGCAGAGTTCCATCTGTAACAGATGTTGCTGCCGTATATGTGTTATTGCCGGATAGCTTTAGCAATGCGCCGCTCACCTTAATACCGACACTTGAGGCCCCATCTTCGATATTACCGGAAAAATCCCCTCCATTCGTCACATGTAAAATGGCAGCGCCCACAGCTGCTGTCGACGTCACTTTGCCAGAACCCGATAAACTTTTTATCTTTTCGTCAAATCCGATTAAATCTAAAATCGCAGTAGATTCCACTTTACAATCTGAATTTTTAGAAAAGGCGTTAGTGGCTCCTGCTTTAAACGTGCCATCGACAATATTCGTTTGGCCTGAGTAGGTGTTAGGGCCAGACACTGTAAAAATCCCACCCTCAAGTGTCACTCCTAGCTTATTCGTAGTAGATCCATCGATCATTTTGCCTGCAAATGCTCCACCTTCCTCAATCGTAATGGTTGTAAGAGGAGATGTACTCGATTTCACGACGCCTGTTCCAAAGAGCTTTTTCACTGTACTGTCAAGGCCATTTCATCAACATCTGAGTTTACTGTCGATGCACCAGGGATTTTAGATTTAAAT
>JABDAE010000121.1:0-410 GCA_013289325.1 Chlamydiota bacterium | reverse complement strand
GTACTGTCATAGCCATTTAAATCTAAAATCCCTGGTGCATCGACAGTAAACTCAGATGTTGATGAAATGGCCAAACTACTTCCCGCTTGAAGGGTGCCGCCAGAAACTTGTGTTGGACCTGAGTAAGTATTATTACCTGTTAATGCGAGTAATCCCCCATTTAGAGTAAGTCCCACCATAGCTGAAGAGCCATCGACGATATTGCCGGCAAATGTGCCCCCATCAATCACTGTGAGTTTTGATGATCCGGAAGAGGCCGTCGATGTCACTTGACCTGCCCCTGATAGACTTTTGACCGAATTATCAAAGCCGTTTAAATCAAGAGTTGTTGAGCCTGCCAAAGTATAGTCGGAATTTTGAGAAAACGCAGTGGTACTCCCCGCCTTCATTTTGCCTGCCACAATTTGCGT
>JABDAE010000120.1 GCA_013289325.1 Chlamydiota bacterium | reverse complement strand
AAGTGATTCTAATTCAAGATCTTGCATTAATTTGCCATCTCGAACTGCCGTTTCTAGGTTGAACTGCTGTTTCTAAGTTTAAGTATAAATGATTTGCGATCGAATGACCTAAAAACAGCCCTTACCGATACATCAAAAGGCACAATTTTAGCGACTAAATGGAGTTTCGAAAGAAGTCTAGTTATGAAACGGCAGCCCGCGACGCTAACTCCCCGCCCCAAGAGAAAAGAGTTAACTAAAATTTAATGCAAAGTTTTAGTGGTGATAAGGATAGCATTTATTGCCTTGTAGATATGGTTCAAGAGCAGTTCCCCAGGGCATTCTAAGAGTGTAAAGTTTGCTTGATTTACGCTTGATTTTTAGTGTGCTATATCCGCCTGTATTTTTATCTTTTGAAACAGGGGAGTAATGCAAAGGAGTATCCTTGGAGTGGATAATCTTAGATTTTGTCACTTCTCCAAGCGCTGTTGAAATAAGTTCATATTCTTCACCCTCTTTCATTGTTGGCAATTCAATGACATACACTGTAGGACTTGTCGAAATGAGTTCAGCTTTAAGAGCGATAGCCCCTTCTGGATCGCGATAGATGACAGGATTTGGCACCCCAGCTACCTCCTGAGATACTGATCCATCGACTGTTTGAATACGGACATACACGCGTTCACCTGGGTAAAATCCACGCGATGTGCCGATGAGATAATCACGTTTTTGTTTATCTTTAGTCAAGAAGCTTCCGTCGTCTTGTATTGTAAAAGAAGTCAATTGGATATATTCACTCGGGCTTTTGCCAAGTGAGCGCTTTATCTCCACTATAATCTCTTTTTGCTTAGGGTACCCTTCCACTTTAAGTAAGATTTTATGGAAGCCAGGATTCACGGCTTCAAGACTTTTAAGTTTATCTATTGATCGGCACATCTCCGTTGTAAAAAAACGGGCAATAATTTTAGGGCTTGCTTTAGCAACGGAATTGGTCACACCAAAACCCGTTGTTTCAGTTTGGTTGCTTTTTTCATCCACAAAAAATGGTTTTTCAACAGACACCTCTTCAGCTTGAATGCCAAAACCGATGCTAAAGCAACTGACTAAGGTCATAAAAGATGGAATAGATCGATACATCATTCTTCCGATTTCTCATCTTGTTTTATTGCATTTTTCACAGCTGCTTGAGATGTTTGATCCTTACTTTCAGCATCTTGTTTTTTATCTTTGGCTTCGCTTTTGAGATAGTCATCATAATACTCAAAATTTTTATGATATAAAGCATTGTTTTCTCTTACGCTTTCACAAAGAGGGCAGTCTCCGGCGCGAACCGGTGCACTCATACAAGCAGTAAAATAGAGCGCAGTGCAAAGGGCAAAAAGCGTGGTTGTTTTTGATGGCATGAGTACTCTCCTTAGGTTAACGAGAATTTTAGGATTATGCTAGTATATGCAATTCGATAAGAAAACGCTAGCTTTTTTTTGCTAGGAAAGTTCTTGCAAAATTTCCTATCCCCCAAAATCACGTGACTCCGCAGCTTTTTCTAGGGGTCTTAGTGTGGAGATCCCGAGCGACTTCTTTGCCTTGAGCGAACACTAGGAGGCGAGCTACCGCTTGCCACATCGCTTGGGTCTGATGGGTGATCTGGCCCCACCAGTTCTAAAAATAGCTGGCCTATGCGTAAGGCATCCCATTCACCGTTTTTAATCATGCCACATATCCGGACCTTCTCTGGGTTTGCATAATCTTCTATGTTTCTGTGATTTTTAAGTTGATCGAGGGTAGCAATACATATTTTATTGATGAGAGTTGGATTGGCAGATTCGCCTCCAATCGATGTGACTACCACATCGAGCTTGCCATTCCATCCACCTTTTTGTAGAAATTTTTTTATCGGACTTATGGCACTTCCCAACCCGGTTTCATTAAGTTCAGTTAAAGCCTCTTGAAAATGAGGACATCTCTCTCTTGACCATTGATATGGATTGGTCCAGTTCAATATTTTCCACGAGTATTGAGTGGGCTTATATTCATTCCAAGCAAGTTCTACAATTGTTCGTACATCTCCTAAATGAGTCGGATTGGAGAGCCAATCGAAGACAGCTTGAGCTAAGTGACGATGGAGAAGGTCTTGATCTAAGGAAAATGGCTGGCTATTTTCTAGGACAGTGCGATGATACTTGGCTCTATCTACTTCTTGATTTTCAAAACGATATGCCGCCGCGCGATAGAGCTCAAGTCTTGCAAACAAATCCTCCGGAAGGTACTGCCAATCAGATTTTCGTGAAGGAATTTGACTTATAAATGCACGCATTTTTTGTAAGCACTCAGTAAGTGATTGCAAAAGGGAACCTTCATTATTTTGCAGCTCAAGTAAGAATGCGCGTAGTTGATGAAAGGAAGCTTTAAAGTCCTCAGAAGTCGGTAATTTAAGGATTTTTTCCCACAAGGCTGATAATAACTCTGCGTGAATTTCGACGATTAAACACCTTTTCAAAAGGCGATGTAACTCTTGCTCAATTTTATCCAAATCGCGATGGACTCCTTCCTCTGTTCCGATGGTTGCGTTATAGCGCTCCACATCGTCTAAAGAGGACTGGAAGATCTCCTTTGTTTCTAAGAGCATTTGACGAAATTCCCTATCTTCGATTAACTGGTTTTCAAACTTATCTCTTACATCTCTTAAGAATTGCGTAAGGCCTTGCAATATTTTTTGATCCTCATCATTATCTGATGAAAAATTGGTTCCCAAGAGTCTATCTTGTGCCTCTTGGTCGTTGATGAGGAAGCGCAGATAAGTGAAATATTTTTGGTAAGCGAAGGCGGGGTCTGTTTCTAATGCTGAAAACATTGTAGTATTTAAATACACCTTGCCGGGGTTGCCGTTTTTTGGCAAAGTCGTCACCCAGTGACAGGGTTTAATATCTTTAATGTTCGGCAGATGTGTAATATCATATGCGGTAATGGGAAAAGCTTCTTGAGGCTTTGGGGTGGACAAACCGGCAAACCAGCTGGGGGGCATATATTGAAATGTATAAGGAAAGCACGCTTTTTCATAGTCTATACTGTAAATCATGCCGCAGATTTTGCCTTCTTTATCCACAACGCATCCATACTGCTTCCGATGTCCATCTTCATCAGCAACAATATGCCGGAGGGTAATATGATCGGCAAAGCCTCTTTCGACTAAAGTGTTCTTGTCGGGGCAGGTCTTAAGTTCGCCAAATGTTTTAAAGCCAGGAATGTCAGTAGATAAGGATCCAAGGCAATTTCCAAGCTTGTCATACACGGGCCTAGATCTTGGGCTCTGATTATGTAAGAACTGGCGGACGAATGAGGAAATGGCCGATTCTATTTTAGCCATGGTGGGTGTATATTCTTTCTTCTTAAACCAGGAAAACATCCGCCCGAAATAAGAATCAGGAGAAGTAGTTGAGCACTGTTTGAACCAGCCATATTTATCGCCTCCAAGAGACACCTTGTCAATTTTGTTAGCGCCCGTTGGCTTCTGAGGTAATGGAATGTATGCAAAGGCTTCAAATGCAACGGCTGCAACGGGAAGCGTTGAGCGTTTTTCTGGAAGTTTCTCGGAAGGGGAGGCGGGTAAACACTGGCTTTCAGCTCTCGCATTTGCAGCTTTAGGACTTTCTATAGATGATGATAATGATGCCATATAATCTCCTTAAAGTAGGGTGCAAATTCCACTGTAAACTAATTGCGAATTTTATTAAAATGATAAATTTAATCCCCTTAAAATCTAGAGTGTAGATGATTACAGATGTAGAAATAATCGCGATTTTCAATCGCGAATTTGCCGATCTAAAGACAGTATTAATAGGGGGTAAGGATGAGCCCCTTTATCTGCCTGATAAAGGCGAGGGTGCAATCCTTTATTTTCGAGCAGATTATGTCGCAAGCGCGCTACATGAAATTTCCCATTGGTGTATTGCCGGCACAAAACGCCTTCAATTAGAAGATTTTGGCTATTGGTATATTCCGGACGGCAGATCGCAGGAGGAACAAAATGCTTTTTATAGTCACGAAGTCAAGCCACAAGCGCTTGAATGGATATTTTGCGACGCGCTTCATCTCCCTTTTAATATCAGCGCCGACAATTTATTAGGAGATGGCCAGGGAGCGTTAGAAAAATTCAAAAATAATGTTGCAGAGCAAAAGGCTCATTATCTGGCAAGCGGGATGCCTCCTCGCGCGAAAAGGTTTTTACAAGCTTTAGCTTTGAAGCTTTAATTCACCGATAGATCTTCCGGAATCATGGAAAGTGTTGAATATTTGCCTCCCATCTCGCGCAGCAGGCTGCCCCAAAGTCTTTCAGGCTTTGTATAAAAGACTTGGCTAGCTGTTGCCGGATGGATATACCAAGACCCGTCTAAAAATTCTCTTTCAAGTTGTCCTTGACCCCAGCCGGCGTAGCCAAAGCAAAGGTGAATGGGAGTGCCATTTGCTTCTGTCACAACTTCTTGAAGAAATTGCAAATCCCCCCCAAGATAGACACCATCGCATATTTGCAGGGTTTGGTGGGGGATCGTGCTACAGGTATGCAGTAGCATCATCTGATTGGTCTGTACAGGTCCACCTGCTCTTATGCCGACATTGGGATTAGCAAGACTTTGCATATTGATGATGTCTTCTGGTAGATCTAACTCCAAGCTTTTATTGATCACCAAACCAAATGAACCATTGGCATTGTGTTCGCAAATTAAGATGACGCTTCTAAAAAAAATGCCCATATCGATTTCGGGCGTCGATATTAGAAAAGTGCCTTTTTCGATTTGGGAGTAGGGGATATGTTCCATGTTGAGTCTCTTTTTATTGATTGCTTAATATACCGTCACAAGTAGACGGACACATATGTGATGGCCCAAGTTCTGTTTTGTGGACTTCGTTTTCCACTATTTGCGTATTATACATCCGAATCTCTTCTTCGAACATCCCGACCCTGCGAATTAGCTCTTTATACACCTTAGCAAATTCAGGGTTTTGCAACATATTGCCACAATAAGGGGAATCGCCGACTTGGTCCAATACGCTATAAACGCGCGATAATGACGCAGTGATTTGGTCGACCTCATCGTTAAAATAGTTGCGAAACTCCTCAGGTCTTTTTAACGTCTGCATGAGGTTGAGTCTTCTTGCTCTTAGCCTTTGCCATCCTTTATCGGAGTGGAACATTAAGCCGTAATGATTGATGTCATCCATCGTGACTTCAAGCTTGCTCATGAGTGAATTGATCCTTAAATACATATCATCTTTGACTATGAGCTTGCCGAGTGTGCCTTGACCGCTCTTCACTTTATCTGTAATTTCTTTAGCATTAGATGTCACGTCGTAGAAATTAGCGAGCACTTTATCGACGGTATCCCATGAGTGAATAGCTTTATCCGTAAGGGTATGAAGATTTACAACTGTTGCTGAAAGATCTTTTGGTAAATCCAAGGCGTTGGTGATAGAGACCACGTGGTCTAAAGTTTGGCTGATCTTATCCACGATCTGATCTTTTTGCACGTTGCCTAAAATCCCATTGACTCGATCTAAGGCAAGCTCAAAGCGATCGGCAAACTTTTTAAATTCTTTTAGAGTATCTTCTACCGAGCTTGTTTCAATGGAATAAAGAATTTGGTCGTCGACATTTTTAAGGGGAACTCCTGTTTTTGGCGCCATTGGAGTAATTTCGACATTTTTTTCGCCGAGAAGACCTGAAGTGCGCAAAGCAATTTCGTCGGAGTTAAATACGTTCACATGTGAGTCGACTTTTAAGGTTAGCTGATAAAGGTAGATTCTACCAAGTGAGTCGGTCTTTTCCTTTCTTTCTGTATCGACTTCTTCAATGGAGACGACCTCTCCAACAGGTTTTCCGGCATAAGTCACACGCGTACCCGGCGTCACTTTGTCGACATCTGTAAAGCGGACTTTAATTTGTTTACCTTGATCTCCTACGTGAGGATGAAGGAACATAAGGATAAACACAACCACCACTGCTGCGATTGCGATGAAGAGTCCAATCATGAAGTTTTTAAATTGATCAGCCATAATGGATTATATCATTGTTTTTTAGTTTCTTGGGTGCTTTGGGTCAAATATAGAGGCATTATTAAAAAAGGCTTGTAAGGTAGGATCTTGATTTTTGAAAAATTCTTGTCTTGGCGCAATGTGTTTGATGATCCCTTCGTGGTGGAAGGCTAAGCGATCGCTTATGTGCATGGCCGATACTAAATCATGTGTGACGACAATACTTGTGGATTTTAACTCTTTTTTAATCGAATTGATTAGTTCATTAATTTGCATCGCGGTAATTGGATCAAGCCCTGCTGTCGGCTCATCATATAAGATGATATGGGGGCGATAGACGATCAAACGTGCAAGGGCGGCCCTTTTGCGCATTCCACCTGATAAGTCTGCTGGCATCTTACTTTCAGTGCCTTCCAGTCCCACCATCTCAAGCGCTTCTGATACTCTTCTTTTTATCTCTTTTTTACCGAGATTGTCAAGGTGTTGATGCAAGTAAAAGGCGGTATTTTCACCCACATCCATCGAATCAAAGAGGGCAGCACTTTGAAAAAGCATGCCCATATTCATGGTAATTTTAAAACGCTTTTTTTGGTTCATTTGAGAAATGCGTTTGTCGCCAATTTCGATATAACCATTCTCTGGCCTTTCGATACCGAGGATTTGTCTAAGTAGTACGCTTTTGCCGCCTCCAGAGCGTCCCAATATAACAAGGGTTTCCCCATCCATCACCTCAAGGTTTAAACCTTTGAGCACCTTAAAGCCATTATAGCTTTTCCAAACATCACGACAGACTATAATAGGCTTATTTGCTTCATCTGAAGAGGGCATCAAAACCACCTATGCAAATATTCATTGATGAAATCAGATGAGCTATTTAACCCAAGAGTTAAAAGAAAATTAGTGATGAGAATGATAGAATAACAAATAACTACGCTATTTGTCGTTGACCTTCCAACCCCTGCAGCGCCACCTGTTGTAATAATGCCGCGATAACATGATATCGTGATGATGATGATTCCAAAGACAAAGGCTTTGACAACCCCACTAAAAAGATCAAAAGAAGTAATGTGAAGTGGGATTGAACTTGTATACGTGTTGGCAGACATCCCATAATAGCCCACTGCAATAGCATACCCCCCTACAACTCCCATTACGGCGCTAAAGACGGTTAAGATGGGAAGCATCGTGATTCCGGAGATGAAACGGGGAGCGACAAGATAGTTTAAGGGATCGATCGCCATGGATCTTAAGGCATCGATTTGTTCTGTGACCTGCATGGTTCCAAGTTCAGCAGTCATTGCAGCGCCGACTCTTCCCGTCACCATGAATGCTGTCAGAACAGGCCCAAGTTCTACGACCATTGCTTTGGCCACAAGGATTCCGGTAGCACTTGCCAACCCTTTATCTGAGAACTGAAAAAACGTTTGTGCAGCCAGCACCATCCCGGTTGAAAAACCTGTAATGGCGACAACTGGAAGCGATAAGACGCCGATCTCATACATCTGATCGCGCACTAAAGAAAAATGGGGAGGCCGTCTAATGATGATCCAAAATACACTGATGACTAATAAGATATATGCGCCTATCGCAGCTAAGAGGCGGGAAAAGGGGAATTTAAAATTCATCGCTGAGTTCATCATCAAGCGTTGCTACCTTTTTTTTTGTCGTTTTATCGGGTTTAACGCTTGTAGCCTTTGGATCCTTTTTGTCCGATTCTAAGATAATATTATTGAAGATAACGTGAATGCTTGAGACATGCAGCCCTGTTAAGCGCGTGATCTCTTCGCGGCAAAGGTTTTGAATTTCTTCAGCTTTTGCCGGAATGCTATAGCCATAGTGAATGTTGACTTCCATTTTGATTTTAACCGAAGGACTGCTCTCTTCTTGTTCGGCATAAATGCCTTTCACCCCTTCTAATGACCCCCTGGAAAAGATGTTGTCGATGAAGTTGCCTTCAAGAAGGGATACCCCTTCAATGCGGCTAAGACATTGAATGACAATGCCTTGGAAGACGCGGTTTTCAATGTCTTGTACGCATAGAGTCTCAGGTCTTTGAAATTCTTTGTTGTCGAACTTGTGTGGAGTGGGTTTGGGTTTGGTCTCGGCCATAGCATTTCCTTGGGGAGAG
>JABDAE010000119.1 GCA_013289325.1 Chlamydiota bacterium | reverse complement strand
TATCCTCCATATGAAAATAGCACTCCTTGGAATTGATATGCAATGATGGATTATGTGTCATTCCACTTGCTTTTTGTATATACTCAGGCCACCTGAATCCTGGAATTTTGGCAGCGTCGGCTTGTCGGTATACCTCTATATGGAAAAATTCAGTGAATGGCATAATCGTTCTCGTAATCCCGTTTAATTATTGAAAATTATCTGGACGAAAAACAATTAAATTGATAAGATGACACCAACTCATTAATTACCATTAATTTATTGTCACGCAAGGAGGACTTATGTTAGCTTTATCAGGAGCAGGGAGTGCACCAAAACAAGATATAGAGCAGTTGAAACGACAATGTTATCAAATAGTTAAAAATTATAATACTGCAAAAAATGAGGAACAAGAAGCTTTTACAGCTGTCTTGGATCGATTTTTTGAAGACCTAGAAAATAATAATGCCCCTAAAAATTTGTACGGGCTTATTCAAATAATTGAACAATATACAGACTCTGTCCCACAAAATAAGGGAGAAGATAGCAAAGAATGGGCAGCAATAACTTTGAGAAAGGTTGATGATGTTTTTACAAAAATAATTCAACAATGCGAGAAGGAGCAACTATTAACTAACAAAAGAAACGAGTGCACAAAATTAAAAGAAGAAATTAGGGGATTAATAAAAGAAATTGGATGTGAATTTCCGGTAGAACCAATGACAATGATGCACATTCACACCGAACTCAATTTTGATGTTTCTAACAGCGACAACGACAAAATCGATACTTGCATCGTATCTTTAAAACACTGTTTAAATATTCTAAATAAATTAATCTCTACAAACAACCATTTTAAATTTTTATCAGAAGATATAACTACTAGGTCTCAACAAATACTCGAACAAATTAATAGCACTCCTGTTTTTCCAATAGATTCCAAAAATGAATTTGTTGAAAAAACTGAAAAATTAATACGTTTAATAGGCGATATGAAAGCAGCTTACAACTCAGGAAAACTAACAGAATATGATAGTATTAATAAAGAGCTAAAACGACTCATACCGAGTTGGACAATCGATTGCAAGGTCATTGAACTTCTTTGCAGCCCAACCCCCCCCATTAATTTTGACGTCCCAATTCCCGCTTTAAACAAAGATAAAACAATTATCCTAGAAACGGCAGTTGGAGACGGCAAATTGACGTAATCTCTTGAAACAGAATCATTTGCAATGGGGTGGTCCTTCACCATTTGGGAATGTCCCACCCCATTGCAAAGTGATTCTAATTCAAGATCTTGCATTAATTTGCCATCTCGAACTGCCGTTTCTAGGATTATTTTGAGTTAGAATCACTTCTGTCGGAGATCGACATTCCCGATTGGTGAAGGCGATCCCCGCCAGAAGCGATTATCCTAGAAACGGCAGTTGGAGACGATTGAATTTTAGAAAAAACGTAGGATAGTCCTGCTGGAGGGAGAAAGGGAGCATTTACGATCCCTTATTCAAGCTTCCTCTAACACTTCTAATAGGTTGAGCACTTCTATTTTTTCAACAGATAGGCCGTTTTCGTTGTATTTGTATTTGGCACCGAAAAATCCTCTTACCCTTGTGATCTGAGTGTATGTCAGGAGGCGGATGTTTACTTTATCCTAAAAACGGCAGTTGGAGACGGCAAATTGACGTAATCTTTTGAGCTATAATCGCTTCTGGCGGGGATCGCCTTCACCATTAGGGAATGTCGATCCCCGCCAGAAGCGATTCTAACTCAAAATCTTACATCACTTTGCCATCTCGAACTGCCGTTTCTAGGTTTATTGCGATTGTAATCTTTGTTGTCTTCTTTGGTGGAGTATAAAACCAATTAGGGCAGCCAATGTCAACGTGTTTATCACAGTGCTTGGGGGAATATAGGGATTGCTCTGTTGCATTTTTAGTAGTTCTAGATCTTTTTGAAGCTGATCCAGTTTCCTCCCTCCTCCTACGTAGACGGGTTTTGCTTTGATCATAAACGCCATATTGATATGCTTAGGTCTTGTTTCTTCATCACCTCCTGTCACTCGGTGCTCGTGTTCGCCAGAGGCTTCGATCCTATGAGAATGGCCCTCAATTTGTATCACATGGGAATGATTGCCTTCTTTTGAGACGGCGTGCTGGTGTGTGCCATTCTTGTCTAGTGTGTGGCTGTGACCCCCTTCAGCCGTCATAGTATGTGAGTGATCGGATTCATAGATTTCGTGAACATGATCTTCAACGTATTTCATCTCCATAGTATTTTTCCAACCCTCAGGAATGGCTGTTCCTAGTCCATCCCCAGTTCTGTCCGCCGCTACCTTTGCACCATATTCAAATTTCATTGCTATATTCCAGTCCTCCTTATGATGTTGATGGCCCCCTTTTGGCTTCATTGTGTGCGTATGTTTTCCACCTTCTATCTTATGAATATGTGGAGGTAAAATTGAGACGAGATGAGTATGCTCGCCTGCTGGATCTAAGATATGATTGTGTTCTCCTGCAGTCGTTGTGGTGATAGACATTGCTTCGTTAAGACTGACCGGATGACTATGTTTACCCCCACTGACCCTAATACCATCTGGCAATCTTGTGGTGTCTCTTCCTTCTTGACCAAACTCTTGCGGGTCGTTTGGATTCACGGCTCCTCTTACAAATCTTCCTTTCAAATTGGGGAGTTTGAAATAGGTTCGACCATCCTCTTTGACCCGCACTTTTCCATGGCGCTCTCCAACCACACGGAAGAGATCGGGATAATCGTCTTTAGCCACATAGTCTCCATTACAAAGTTTGTACCCGTTTGGAATGATCTCTGAATCATAAGCGATCACTGAACCTATTGGGAATCCACTTTCATCCCCTTTTGTATCTAAAAGGTATAACTCAGGAAATGGCATGATCGTCTCATCTCCTCCTGCTGCAATCAGGTTTCTATTTATCCACCTTAATGCAGGATCTAAATGCTCTGAAAAATCTTCTCGTGTAAAGGCATTTTTAATTTCTGGATGTTGAATTTTAGGCAATATTGTGGTCATAAAATGGTTGACTTCTCCTGAAGAGAGCCACCCATTTTCCATTTCCTTTAGTGTTTCATCTTGATAAGCAATGCCTGTAATTAAAAATTGTGCCCATTTCTTTGCCTCTTCGTCTTTTGGCGTATTGGTATATTTGATCAATCGAACATAAAGAGCTGCTTTTTCTTTTGCAGACAGAGTATCTTGCTTTTGCCTTTTAATAAACTGAACTAAATCCTTTAAGGTTAAAAAATCACTTGCATGTTTTCTTTTTCCTTCTCTAAGTGTTTGGTCCATTGTATACGTTAGTTGTTTTAACTCCGTGTGTCCTAGTAGTTCATCGATAACACTGTGAATCATTTGAACAGCACCGTTGGCTGCTATTTCAGCAGCTTCATCTAGAAAGTCTTTAGTCATATTAAGACCTCTATCATAAGTATGTATAGCTTTATCAAACACATGATCCGTGTTAAGTCTGAACTCTTTGCCACCTCTTGTTATTGTAAATTCGAACCCTTTTTCATATTCTTCTCTTGTCATCTTCGTTTGAAGAGCAAACTGATTGCCTGCTTCTTTAATAAGAACTTGCCCTGTTTCCTGAGAAGATAACAAGAATTCGGTAGCGCTGTGTTTGACATGCTGAACTATTGCTTTTGTTGTTTGTTCAATACGAGCATGTTCATTTTTTAAGACTATTTCCACTTGCTCTCTTATCGTTTCAAAGGTTACTCTTGCTTCATGGCCAGCTGCGCCAATGACCATTTGTGTTTCAAGACCTGCCACTTTCAGTGTGGCTTTTGCACCTCTTTCAAAGTATTTGGTCATTTCGTCTGAAGCGATGACTAATTCACTTCCCACTTTTTCTATTAACATTTTTCCTTGTTTACCGAAATTGACCATTACTTTATTAGCCGAACCCTCGACCTTCTCAATAACGCCATTTGCCGTTTCACCCGCTTTTCCAATAATTAACTGGGCTTCTTTGCTGGCATTTCTAACCGACATATCCACCCTGTCGCCCATTTCTCTTACTACTGTACCTGCTGCATATTGAACTCTATCGACTAGTTGGCCTGCTGCATCTCTAGCTTCTCGTATAAGTGCGCCTGCTTCATTTCGAAATTCACGTATGACTTCTCCAGCCTGATTTCTCACTTCACGTACAAGTTTACCAGACTGATCATAAAACTCTTTTATAACCTCTCCTGCCACCTTTCCAGTTTTGTCAATAGCTCCATCCAACACGCCACTAAGCTGCTCGAGAGTCTCTTTGGCATCGAGTTTGACATTGGCATTCACATTCATATTCCCATCGACATTCACAGTAGTCAGCTCATCCCATGCTTCACTGAACCATGAAGCTTTTACTGCTGTTGGGAAAAGGAGGTTTATAAGCATGGCGGCATGTACCATAGAACTCATTTTGGCAGGTAAGGCTAAGTTGGAGGGCCTTGCTGCACTACTACATAGAGCTATCGTCAGGCAAACTGCTGCAGATACTGCAAAATCTGTTTGAGGCAATACGGACCAAAGAGTGTTTGAAAATTGTGGAGGCTGTGGCTGAATCCCCATTTTAAGAGAAAACTGTTCTTGAATTGGTATTTTGTTAAGTGCAAGAGAGGTAACATCAGCTCCAGAAGATCCAAAGTAGCTGCCGAATAGCTCTTGCAGCTCTTGGCTTTTTGAGACGACTCGGATCTCTTCTCCATGAGGACCTACTATTTTTTGGAAATGAACGTTTATCCGTTCACCGTTGCCGTCTGTCACCTCTATCTTAATTTGCTCATGAGTCCCTTGGACGTTAGTTAGCTTAAATGAAGCTTCGTAAGTAGCCGGGTATTCTCCTTTTGGAGTCCAGAGGGTTCCAATCTGCTCAACGACGACGTTTTCTCCATACACAGCCGTCTTCATGGTAGGGGAAATGGTTTGACTATACCCAGAAAGCGAAGGATAGCGATAGTGCACTCCATCGGAAGAAGCGTGTACTTTGGGAATTAAGCCAAGAGCAAGTTTTCCCATTACCGCAAGCCAAGGTTTCAGTATTGCTTTTTGTTCCATAGAGTATTGAGTTTTTTTCAATACTTCTTCCACGGCATAGACCACACCTTGAGGTCCAAAGATACTTATCCCAGAGTATAATGCTAAGGTGGGAAGATGGCTCCACAATTTTTGCCTTATAATTTCCATAGACGAAGTCACAAAACTTTGGCCAAGCAGCACCATAGAGGACCACATCACGCCTTGGCAGACTTCTTTTAGCACATCAATTTCTTTGAGTGGATATTTTTGATATTCTATTTCATCGGAGTTGAGTGATTTGCCACTTAGTTGTTTGTAAAGAATACTGACTTCTTTAGCCATACTCACCACTTGTTTTTGATGAGGGGCTACCATGTGAATCACATCATTTGCCAAAGCGAGCATTGCAGTGAGTGGAAGATTGGCATTTTGAAATAGCTTTTTTTCAATCAATAACCTTCCGATTCCTTCTGCAAGTAACGCGAAAACGCAATTTGTGTCTAAAGTTCTTTGGGTTGTTGCCGGCTGGTTATCTTGAACTGACAAGCTTGGGCCATTATTTGACGTAGAATTGTGTGTAGAGAGCATGTTTTCCCCTAAGTTTAAAAAAAAGTAACTTTACACTGATAAGATTACATCTACAAGCTTTTCTTCAGCACCGAAAAATCCAAAATAAGAGGGAAGGTCAAATGGAGGACCTGGCTACATTCGGGCTTCTAGCCGAACCACATATTCTTGGCTCATATTTAAGGGATAACTGCTTTCGACTGTCATAAAGCTCACTCTATTAGACCTCTTGCGTAATTAAAGTTTTCAGCATACTCTCCTCTTTCAAGAACAAGAAAATGAGAACAATATCCAAAAAGATCGAGGTATTTTATGACTAACGCAGAGGCGGTGAGCCGGAGAGACGCAGAGATAAAGGAAAGGAAAAACAATGGGGTCAGTAGTCTTTCTGCAAAGGGGAAAGACTACTGACCCCATTGACCCAATCGTCCACTTTTAAGGTGATTTTTTCGTTCTTTCCAAAGAAGCAGTTTTCCTTGGAGTATTTCGCAAGAATTTTCGAAATATATGACGTAAATCTTGGTAGTTGAGGCATGGGGGTAGTAGTTCACTGCAAAGCAATGAATTTTTTTAAGAAGAATATTAATCATCCCTGTGAGGTGGATCGATATTAATCAGTTGTATGTCTTCGTCTTCTTTCATGATCGCATTCATTTTTTTCAAGTGACTCATTATATAAATCTGATAGTTAGAAATCCATCTAGAATTATCATCTTAAATTTTGCTATACAACATTAATTTTAACTAGTGTGCAAACACTACGTAATTTGGCTTTACTCAGCGGAATTTTTCGTTGTGAATTTCGTGTTGTATTTCACTAAAAAACAAAAGACTTCGCTTCGAAAAAGTGAAGCCTTAATTTGAAATGGAGGTGGAGAGACGCATTCAGAACTTTTGATTGGAGCAAAGTAAAGATCCCAAGTGTATTGACTTCTTCTAAGCGACCGCAGAGGATTGGTTAATAGAAAATTAATGGGACTCCCAGGGAGTGGAACGAGCACCTTGAGAAAACAGAGGGGGTAGGTAGGCTCCTTAAATAGAAGCAGTACCTGTCTATATTTATGAAAATCGTCGTAAAGAGGGAGTGCTAAAAAATTTCCAAAATTTTATGAAAACGTCTGACAATGCTTTACATTTGACAAGCTAACGATCAGCATATTAGAATGCTAGCCAATTAAGGGAAAAGGTTCTTCTAACAATGAGATGTCGCTGTTTTTTGCTTATCACATCGCTTCTTGGAGTTTTCTTTTATCCTATTCTAGCGAAAGCTACAGTTAATGAAACCATTTTGCACTCTGATTTAGGAGAAAACATGAACATTCCCATGAAAACAATCGGTTTATTAGGTGGTACTGGCTGGTCCTCGACTATTGGGTATTACACGCTCTTAAATCAGCTAATGCACGCACGGCTCGGCGGACATCACAGTGCAAAAGTTTTATTGAAAAGTATTGATTACGAGAATCTTTGGAGCAGTTATGGCAATGACCAGAAGGCTTCTCACCTTTTGGAAGAAGAGCTTGCCGGTTTAATAGCCTTAAAACCTGATTGTATCATCATTTGCTGCAATACTTTACATAAATATTATGACATGATTAAGGATAAACTTAACTCTTCTATTCCCGTAATGCATGCTGTTGATTTGGTGGCACAGCACGCTAATGATCACGGTTATAGAAAAATACTTCTTCTTGCTACTAAATTTACAATGGAAGATGGTTTTTTTGCCAAAAAGCTTGAAAATGCTGGCATAGAGGTAGTGATTCCTACTCAAGAAGAGCGTAATATTTTGCGAGATATTCACGGTCAATTAATGGTAAATAATGTTACCGCTGAAGCTCGAGAATATTTATGAATAAAGATATTCGTTGGCGACAACGGTTTTTAAATTTTGAAAAAGCGTTACTTTTTCTGCAAACAGGCTGTGAGCAAAAGAAATGGACGCGGCTTGAAGAAGCGGGACTGGTACAAGCCTTTGAGTTTACTTTTGAATTAGGATGGAAAACGCTCAAGGATTATCTGCAAGAAAAAGGGATCCATTCTAACTTTCCTCGAGATGTTATTAAAGATGCTTTTCAAATGGGAGTGATCGTTGATGGGACCACATGGATAAAAATGCTTGAAACTCGCAATGAGCTTTCCCATATTTATAACGAAACACAATCAAGAAAAGCGCTGCATATTATTAAAGACGAGTATTTTCCAAGTATTTACCAGATTTATCTGTACTTAAAAAATGAGATAAAATGCCTTACGGATTAAAATCCTTAGAGCTTGAAACCATTATTTCAATTTTAAAGAAATTTCCAGAAATTGAAGAAGCTGTTCTTTTTGGCTCAAGAGCCATGGGAAAAGAAAAACAAGGCTCTGACATCGATATAGCATTGAAAGGACGCTACATCGATTCCGCTGTTTATAAGATCTCTCATGAGCTAAATAGCGAATCTCCTCTTCCTTATTACTTCGATATTTTAGATTATCAAACGATTGAGAATAATGACCTTAAGTCACATATTGAACGGGTCGGCAAAGTGATATACGCAAGATAAACAAAAATATTAATAGCTGTT
>JABDAE010000118.1 GCA_013289325.1 Chlamydiota bacterium | reverse complement strand
TTTAATCAAGCAGCCTTGGGCTTGTTCGCTTCTTACAGCGATAAGCTTTTGACATTTTGAATAACCAGTAGGAGGGTTAAATAGACAATTTTAAGACGAATTTTTATAGCAAAATTTATTTAAGATACGGGTTAAAGTGACTGCTTAAATTATTCAGATTGATTTCACTCCAATTTTTCAAATAAAGATCATTTAAGTTTTTTGAAATAGCATTCAATCTTTTTAATGGGGATAAACCCTTAGGACAAAATTTGAGAGAACGAAGGTAATAATGTTTTGCTTCGACAAGATTTCCCAGTTTTTCACATGTTCTCCCTGCTCGATAGCAGGCTATGCTTCCTAAAGGCACGCCGAGCTCTATAGCAATTTGGAAAGCCTTCAATGCTTTTTCCAAATTGCCATTTTTTTCTCTTGCTTCTCCTACTTGAATCCAAGCCTTTGCATCTAATGCATCAACTTTATAAACAATTTCCTCCATTAGGTTTAAAGACTTATTGGATTCTCCGAGATGATCAAAGATTCTTGCCATTGATTCGAGCATAGGAAATAAATTTTCTTCGTAAAGTAATTTTTGTTTTTCATTTTGTGGCATCAAGGATCTTGCATAAGATTGGCAAATCTCAGCCTCTTGTTGAAGTGTTTCTCTATCATGTATAAGAAATGGGTAAAAGCACACAGCTCTATAAAACCGACTCGTTAACAGATTCTTTTCAAATTCATCAAAATGTTTGCTATTTTGAAGCATTGAAAGGGTCTGGAATCCTTTTTCTCTCCATTTGTTAAGGAGAGGAATACAATTTCTTTTTCCATGATATACGCACCCTAGCATTGTAAGCAAAAGTCGCATTCGAATACTCTCTGGCTGTACGCTCAATTTTTCAAAGGCAAATTCAATATCGTGATAAGAAAAAAAGTCAGTTCCTGCAAAGTAAATGTGCTCAAAAAACAATTTTGTGCAAAAAGCATACTCGTCTTCAAAATCCCATGAAGCGTTTTTCTCTTTAATAGGCAAGCCTTTCAAAGCTTCTTCGTAAAATCCCAATGCTCCTATCAGCCTGCAAAAAAGAATTCTTTCCAATTTGGGAAGAGCACAAATATTATTACGCAACGATAATATCATTTCGGTCCTGTCAGATCTGCCCTGCAATATTTCAAGTTGTCCAGCTTTAAATTGTTGTAGTATGGCAAATGAAATATGAGGAGCTACTGCAAAAATCAAATCTTCTCTAAAATTCATAGGCATGGCTCTTTGCAAATAAAGAGTCTTAAACCAAGGGCATTCCTTATTTTTGAAAACTTCAAGTGCAACAAGAGGCTCAGAACAAAAAATAGGGAGTTTCTGATATGATGATTTTAGTTCCCAAAATGGTAAAGAACGTTGGTAAGCGGTAGTTTTTTTAATTTGTTCCCAATGGAAATGTTCCGAGTAACTGTTTGCAATAACACCTAAAGGGGTCATTTCGATAGGTAATTTATAAGTTACTTCTACCTCAGAGCCCTCTTGTGGCGTTAGGAAAATATTCCCGTTGAAGGCCTCGGTTTGCAAATCTAGTTTTTTTAGTGAGAATTCCTCTTGAATTTGCTTTGCAAGAGCTTGTTTAGCATAAGGTCGTTCTAAAATCCCATATTCAGAAGCTTTTTCAAAATAGGATTTTGACAGTGCCATATCGATATTTGATGCTAACTCTCCTGCTAGCAAAAAGGCATATGAACAATATGGGTCTACAAGTATACTTTCTTGAGCATATTTAAAAGCACTTTTTATATTTCCAATGCGATAATAATAAAGGACTATTGCATCCAAAATCCGTCTTTTTGTCTCTTTAAAAAGATATAAATAGGGCTCTTTATCTTGCTGTAAAATAATATCATCTGAAAGAATGCAAATATTATGTAACAATGATATTGCTTCTTGGGGTTCTTTAATTCTAAAGTAGAAATCAGCTTTGTATTTCTCTAGCCGAAGTTGAGCTAAATTTGAATCATTTTTTGTTAAAAATCCTGAATTTTCGATAAGTGACGATGCTTTGTTTAACCATAGCTTCCCTAAACAAGGGTCATCTGAGTACCTTATGTAGAATTTTGCAAACAAAAGATAGAGATGAAAAAGAAGAAAAGCAGGTGATTTTCTATTAAGCAAGTCACTTTCATGGATCAAATGTTCAGGAGTCCAATTGTTGGGATTAAGTATACTTTCCCCTAGGCTATAGAGGTATTTTGCCCAAATTTTGCTATCTAAATCAGAATTTTCAACGATAACTTTTTTGCATATTTGAAGACCCTGTTTATAAAATCCCAAGTAAAACAAGAGACGAATTAGATAAAGTTTCCCTTGAATGTCTAAATTACCACTTAAATATTCTGCAATCAGAAAATCCCATTTTTTATGAGATGAATTAATATTGAAAAAGTTTTCATCTTCTAAATCTAATCCTCCGATTTTTAGCAATCTACGGGTCGGCCCATAAAAATGCATAAATGCGCCCCATTGATTAGGGGAAATATCAGAATTTAGCCAATGAAATGGAGCTTGAGAGGATAAATTAGCGAACGATGAGAAAGATAAATTTATGAGTGGTTGAAATGCCAGTAGAGCGGTGTCTTGTAAGTAGATTTTATTCATTTTGGGCCGAAAGATAAGGTTCGGTTGGTTTTAAAATTTTTAAAGACATACCCGATATCCCTATAAATAGGATCAACAGTCCGGCAATTAGGAAAACCATTTGATACTCGCTATCCACGATTGTCGGTTTTGTGGAAACAAGAAGCCAGGTGATTAAAGGTCCTGCTAATAAAGTTCCAAAAGGGGCGATAGCTGAGGAAACCATGCGTCGAATACCAAAAATTGTCCCTTGCAAGTTTAAAGGTGTACATGTTTGCCAAAATGCATTATTAGCTGAATTAATAACGGATAAAAGAGCTAGGGTGGCTGCATATCCAATTGTCCAGAAAACAGGCGAAAATTTCATTCCAATTATTAATGGACCACATAATCCCAGTGCTATCGTTGATTTCATTATTAATGAAATAGGAGAATTAGGTTTTAAAAGATATCCTATTAAAAGAGATGTTACAAGTTGCGCACCGCTTCCAATAGAGTTGATCCTGCCTAATAATTGAGTGTCATTTTGTGAGGCTAATAAAACCATAGGAGTAAACGCTACAAAGCTAAAACTAAAGATGAAGTTGATTAAGCCTGATATAATCATTAAAATAAAAAGTCTTCTATCTTTTTTTATAAAAGCAACACCCTTTTTTAAGTTTATTTTGATGTCATAAAAAATGTTTTTAAGGGTTTGGGGATGTTGATTTTCTTTCAAGGAAACTTTCATTAAAAACATTAAGGAGATAAAAAATAGTGCTATATCTGTTAAAATAACGACCGAGATTCCAAACATAAAAATGAGGCTTCCAGCTAAAAGAGGGCATATTAGAACAGCAGAAGATTCGGCCGCGATCATAAGGCTATTTGCTTTCAATAATTTATCTTTATTTACAGTTTGTGGAACTATTGAAAGAGTTCCAATATGGATTAAATTTGAAAAAATCCCAATAAAAAATATCAAAATGCAAATAAATAAAAAGTTTTTGCTTAAAAATCCTGTAACAATTGAAATAATAGATAAAGAAATTACAACTAAAGACAATCCGCTCACGACTAATATTTTCTTTTTATTAAAACAGTCAATGAATCCGCCTAATATTGGGCTAAAAATACGTGGCAATAAGCCGCAGCATACAAAAATACTGAAAGAAATCAGATTGTCTTCTTGTTGAAACAGCCAAACTGGGAGAGCAAAACGAGTTAGTTCACTTCCAAATAAACTGAGCAGTTGGAATGTCCAAAGAAAAAAGAAATTATTACTGTCTGGAAAGAAATTTAACTTATAAGGAACAAGATTCATAATTTTTTGAAAGACTCTTCCTAATGAAAATTCAAAAGGAAGAGTACAAATTTTAGTCTATGAAAACTGTAGTTTGAGAAGGACGAGAATCTGCTGTTTCATAATAATCTAGGTTTTTTGTGTTTTCCACATTTTCTTTGACTTGGTCTAATTGTTGGTTATTCATGGTTATCCCCATATTTTGGTTAAAAGAAAAAATTTGTTATTGCCCTGCTAGGGATTACAAAATTAGTTTCATTATTGGTGAATACTCTAATTTTTGTCAAAAGAAAAAACAGTATCCTCTCAAAAATTTCATTGTTGTTTATACTTTCTTCGGATTTGTGAGATCTGAGCCCAAGTTGATGATATGCGGCGTACAAGTTCACGGGAGGTTAAGAAAATCTCACATAGATTTTCTTAACCTCCCGTGAACTTGTACCATCTTGGTGGTATTTGTTTAAAAGCAATTGATCCTAAATTTTTAGCTGAGAATATTTACGAAGTATCGCAAACAATTCCTCTTTTTCATCGATCTGTCCGTGAAAATGTGGCGTATGGATGCGATGACGTCTCAGACAATACAATTTGGCACATTTTAGAAAAATCTCAACTTGCCGATTATATAAAAAGATTACCAAAAGGTCTTGATACGATAATTGGAGTAAGGGGAATGCGACACAAGCGATTCATTTGGCCTAAAAGCAGGTTTTAATGACCTTGAAATTGAAAGGATAGAAGCCTTCGTAAGTCCCGATAACACGCGGTCTCAACGTGTGTTAGAAAAAAAGGGTTTATGAAAGAGGGAGTGCTGAAAAATTGCATTATCCAAAAAGGTATCCTCAAAAGATCGCTTTATTTATGCGACTTTCCCATTAGCTCATCACTAAATACTTGGAGAAATAGGGTGTATTCATTCAGAAGAGCCGAATTGTCAGATGTGGATGCTATGGCTTATGTCCATGTCACTTCTTGGAAGGAAACTTACAAAGGCCTTTTAGATAATAATGTCATCGATAAGTTCGACTTGGAAAATAGAAAAAAAATGTGGGCGGGCTTTCTTCAGAAGGACTGCACATCAATCGCATATGTGGCCAGAGCCTCAGAAAAAATCGAGGCAATAGCTTCTTCACAGCGGATTATGTAGAACTTCTTACTCTGTATGTTTTATCAGAATTTCAATTGAAAGGAATTGGTAAATCTATGTTTCAACAAGTGGAAAATGAGGCTACCGAAAAAGGAAAACGTTTAATCGCTTGGGTTTTGAAAGGAAATAAAGCAACATCCTTTTATGAAAAAATGGGTTTAAAACCGATTATTTAATTTCATTCAGATGTTAATTGAGATAAAGTGATTTCTAAGAAATTGCCTTTAGCATAAATCGTCGAGATTTTACTTTGAAGATCCGCATATTTCTTCTGAAGGGCCGTAGTTTCAGGATGTTTAGGATCAGCAACGAAATGCACTGGCTGCATAATCAACGGAGAATAGCTATAATCTCCAAAAGGAAGTAATATAGAAAAATAAGAGTTAAATTCATCTGTTATAGATGAAAATTGAGGGGAGAGTTTAGGTATGAGCAAAGGCATATTTTGCTTTGGCTGAATAAATGGACGTAACTTCTCTCTTTTACTAAATAGTTGTGAATTGTGAACACCGTATCCGAGTAATATACCATATAACATTTGATTTTCATGTATAGCATACAGCAAATCATTCTTATCTTCAATTGTTTTTAGTAAGATATCGGCTGTTATAGATTTATTACCTAAAGTTTTTTGAAACAGTTGTATATGTTGATTAACTTTATTTCTGAATGCTGATTTATTTATCAAAAAAATGGCCTTCATATTTTCTTTAGAAGGGCCTTCTATAAAAAGATAATGTGTGAGTGGAAAAATTTTCTTATATTTTTTCCATATACCCCAATTTTTCCAAAATATTCCTCCACAATCCATCCCATTTAAGAGATTATTAAGAGGAGTGATTATAAAATCACCGGATGAAGATACTGGTTTATCACCAAACAATGTATAGCTTAGATGATCGTCGTTCATCAGACGATAAAAAAGGCTTTCAAGCATTTGTTTGTCTTCCACAGGAATTTCGTTTAAAATTGTTTTAATCTCCCTGGAATAACCAAGAGGTACAAATAAGATCTCACAAGAAAGAAATCCCCAAAACAACGCCTGATTAAAATATAACTCTGTTTTTCTCGATTGAAGAAAGATTTTTTTTAACATACATGCAAAAGAGGCAATTGCAAAAATAAAAGGACCGCTTTTTGAGCCTTTTTTACGCCATTGAGACTGCCATTCCTTCATATATCTAATATGGATTGTGGAATGGCATCTCAATGGCGAAAAAATGCTTAAGGGGTGTAGAGCTACCCACAAAAAATGCTCTAAAAATCTAACCATTTTTTTTGTAACTACCTCTAAAGATTATTTTTAATTATTGTTTCTCTTTTTAGTCGGTTTTTTTGTTCCACAAAGTGGACATTGTCTTATACTAACATAATTTTCATAACCACATGTGGGGCAACCCCATGTATCTTCAAAAATTGCTTCGTTGTTGACAAGGGATAGTACTTCTTCTAAAGAAACGAAAATACCATTTTCATCTATTAAAAGATTTTGGATGGGCAAAAGCATTCCTTCAATATCTAATAAAATTTGATTAGGGGTGATATAGACCAAGGTGGATTCGACATACAATCTATCATTTGCCGCATTATTAATGGTTTTTGGAAAATAGAATATATCCTGTTCTGTAAAGGCATGTGCATTGAAAGTGAATGTATATATTAAAATTAGAAAAAAAATATTATGAAAGTTCATTTTTATTCCTGTTAAGCCTATTAAGGTTTGGCCGGTATAAATTTAGTCTATAGCAATAAATAAGGCAATCATTTTTTGTCGTAACTAGGAACGTTGGGTTAGCCATTAAAGATATTCATGGATAAAGCAACAATTTTTCTGTCGAAATTGGCATCCCATTCGTCTAATAGGATGAGTTTAGCTTTAACATTTTTACAGATTTCTTCTAGCTGCGCTTTAAGTAGCTCACCTACAGGATTTCAAATTTTCGAAACGATCAATATCTAAAAGCTCTTCTAAGACTTCTCGTCCCTCGCAGTATTTTTTCCAGCAATTTTTATGGTAATGATCAATGTCTAGATCGGATTTTGTGAATACTTCATAAGCTCGAGAAATATCCTCAGCTTTCATATAGTAGATAAGATATAGTTCATTGCCTTGTTTATTAAGAAAAGCAGACTCAACAAAAATCCACTCATTCTCTAAGGATTGTAGTGTTTCACCCATCCTTTTTTTCAGTGTTTGAAATCATATCCTAACTTCTTCAATTAAATCTTTTTTGATCTTTGTTTTTATGCATATTGTTTTCAGGGTTTCCATTATCACTTTTTTGGCGTTATTCTCTAGAGACTGTTTGCGTTGGTAGGATATAATAGTATGTTGATTTTTTGCGATGTTTTGGTTTTTTATTTTTTTTAAATTGTTAAAACTTACTTTGTTGTAGAAGCTCTCGCTTGTTTGTTTTTAAACTAAATATGGTGACATTAAAATATTGTGCTGTATATTATTAAGTAATGATGAATGGTAGTGATTATTATGGATAATCATCTATTTGAATGGTTATCTATTACGTAAATAAAATAGCTTGGAGGAAGTTATGTTTAGAACTGATGTTAAGGTGGGAAGAGCATATACACCCAGTCCCTCGATGGCGCCAGAACAGAATACGTTAGACTATGTGGTAAAGGCTTATTGGATGGAACGCATGGATACTGATGTAAAGAAGTTTTGTATTGCATGTGTGGACTTAAGACGAATCCAGCAAGTGTTTCGTAAACTCAATACAAGAGCTACGTATCAAGAAATAGAAGCAAAGCTCCAAGAAATCACTGCAGCACTCCAAGAAAACGCGCCTACAAGACAAGAAAATGAAGCGATCATGAAACAATTGATGGAACAATTAGCAGCATATGAAGCTTATCAAAATGAAATTCAAGAACTGAGACACTTGGCTGAGGACATGTTAAGACAAGCCGAGCAGTTGTTAGCTAAAATTCAAGCCTCTATGCAAAGCTCCGAGCACGATTCAGAGGATGATTTTGAGGAATTCATGGCAAATTTAGATCGTAAAAGAGCGGCAAAAATCCGTAAAGAAAGACACAACTTGCTAGTGCTAATTTTGGCTTTCTTGAACCAACTAAAGGTGCGGAAATAAACAAATTTACCTTTGCTATTAGAG
>JABDAE010000117.1 GCA_013289325.1 Chlamydiota bacterium | reverse complement strand
GGAAAACAGCACCCATGCAAACACCCCGTAGACGAGATAAATGGAAACCCCATATTGCGGGGATAAAAACCTTGCGCACTTAATCCCCACACAAAAGTAGGCAATCATCGTCGTATAGCCCACAATAAATAAAAACAAGGGCATGAAGATATGCATGAAAGGAAAGTATCGACTTAATGCCTCTTGAACAAGTCTTGAGGCCTCTATTGGCTCTGTTACGCTCCACACACCTGTAAGGAGAACAACTAATATGCTCATCGTGCACACGAGATTGTCAATAAAGACCCCTAAAATTGCAAGTTTTGCCTGCTTTGTTGGCTCTTTTGTGCTCGATTCGCTTTGAATGATTGAGTCGTAGCCTATTCCGATATCTGCCGAATAGACAGCCCTTGAAATGCCATGTTGAATGCCTAATATGGCGCTGCTGCCGACAAAACCGCCAACTGCTGCATGCCCAGTAAAAGCGCTAATCATCACGTTTTTTAAGATGGCAGGCAAAATGGCTATTTCTTGAACGATAATCCAAATGCTCATCGACAGATAGACCACCATAAAGATTGGCATGATGTTGCAACAAATCCCCCCAATCCTTTTAACACCTCCAATGCCTGCGTAGTACACCAAAAAGAGTAAGCCAGCTATTATGAAATATCGATTTAGATTAAAATTGACGCTTAAAGAATCTGTGATGACTGCAAACTGATAAATTTCAACGCCATAAATACAAAGAAGTACAGCGATCAAAACGGGAATCCATCTATTCTTAAACGCCTTTTGTAAGAAATACATGGGGCCACCATCAAAGCTGCCTCTTTCATTACTCACCCGGTATTTTAGTCCCAAAAAAATCTCTGAATACTTAATAATCGTTCCAATGATCGCCGCCACCCAAACCCAAAAAAGAGCGCCTGGACCTCCTATCTGAATGGCTGTGACGATCCCGACGATATTGCCAATGCCAATCATCCCTCCAACCGAGGCAAAAAACACCTTAAGCGGGTGCACGCCTCTTTCGCTCTCTATGGGTTTTGCCGACTGAAAAAAGATTTGTACCGACGAAGGAAGGGAGCGCAGTTGATAGCCTCTTGCTCGTATTGATAAGCTAAGGCCTAGTATCATCACCAATACGAAGGCAAAATACCCCCAAAATACACCATCTAACCATGTTAAAAACTGAAAAATGGAATCCATATTTATAAATTAAATATATTCCTCAGCAAGAAGCATGACGCCATCGGTCCCCGTGATGCGAATGCGAGCACCAACTGGTAAGTCAATTTTGCATTTAATGCGCCAGAATGTGTCATCAATATGGGTTTTGCCAATGCCATTGACGATCGGGGTATCCAATGTAAATACCCTCCCCACATACTGCTCTCCCCTTCGATTGAGAATAGGCATCTTGCTATTGTTATTTAGCGCGTGTGTACTTTTTCTCCAAATAAGTGTGCTAATAACGGCAAAAAAAGCAAAAAGAAGGAGTTGATACTCTAATGAAATAGCGCCAAAAAAGTACACAATCAATCCAAGAACTAAAGAAGAAACTCCTAGGCACAAAAGAAAGACAGTGCCCACCAACATTTCGACTATCAAAAATAATATGCCAAGACCTACCCAGTGCCACCATGTCACGTGATCGAAAATAAAATCCATTTTAATAGGCCCTTAAGATGAAGTGTTTGGGGGTGCAAATGTCGACTTGGCAATTTCGGCAATTCCAGCAAGTGATCCCAAAACGCTCATCGCTTCTAGGGGCAACATAATGAGCTTTTGATTGTCAGCAGATCCAATTTTACCTAACGCATCAATATAGCGCTGCGCCACAAAGTAATTGATAGCTTGCACATTGCCATGACTAATGGCGTATGAAACAACTTCTGTAGCTTTTGCTTCAGCAGCAGCAAGTCTTTCTCTTGCCTCCGATTCGCGGTAAGCGGCTTCCTTTTTGCCTTCAGCTTGTAAAATCAGCGCCTGCTTTTCCCCTTCGGCGCGCAAAATGGCCGCTTGCCTTAAGCCTTCAGCTTCTAAGATTGTGGCTCGCTTATCTCGTTCGGCCTTCATCTGACGCCCCATCGACTCCACAATATCTTTTGGAGGGGCAATCTCCTTAATTTCAACGCGCGTAACCTTAATTCCCCAAGGAGTTGTCGCTTGGTCGACGACATTTAAAAGCCTGCTATTGATTTGGTCGCGCTGAGAAAGCATGCTATCTAAATCTAAGGACCCGAGTACTGTTCTGATGTTAGTCATGATGAGGTTTCGCATGGCAACATCTAAATTGCGCACCTCATAGGCAGTTTTTGGGGTATCTACAACCTGATAAAAAATAACGGCATCCACTTTTACCATGGCGTTATCAGAACTGATAATCTCTTGCGAAGGGATGTCTAAGACCTGCTCCATGAGATTTAACCTTCTTCCTATCTTATCGATGAAGGGGATGATAAATCCAAGGCCTGGCCTTAAAGTATGCGTGTACCTTCCAAAGCGCTCCACCGTCCACTCATACCCTTGAGGCACTTGTTTGACGCTTAAAAAAATTACGATGATCGCAAATAAAACAATGGCGCCAATCACAAACATTTTCTACCCCCCTACATTAGATAGCTTAAGCTTAACAGTATACTAGATTGAAGAGGGACAAGACAACAGAATATTTGCCTCAATGTTTTTAGCCTAAATGTCTTATTAAACAAGCTATTGTTATTACAAACTAAAAAAAACTAATGTTTACAACAAAACACGCCACATGTTATAATTTGAATATAAATTAGTTGTGTTTCATAAAAAGGAGGATCATATGGCATCCGTACGAAAAACAGCTCCCACTACTCAAGAACAATGGCATCAATTGATGCTCAAATTACCTAACGCAAGCGATAAGCAAGAAGTCGTACGGGAGCTTGATGGAATCATTGCAGCATTTACAGGCAAAAACCCATTTCTTCATATTCTACCCGAAGAGCGGGTATCCATTTTACAGTTTTGTCAAAAATTTAGTGATGATACTGATATTCAGGATAAAATTAAACAAATCACGTCCATTGCTTGGCAACGATTAATTTCTTCCTTGCCATCCCCCTCACGTACTGATGTCGTAGAAAAAACACTAGATGAAATGCTCGCTTTATTATCAAATCAGATCTATCAGCCTATTGTAAGTGGAGAAGAGCGATCTGCCATTTTAAATTTTTGTGCCAAAGTCAATGAAATGGATCCAAAACTGCTATTAAAAACTGAGCTAGTCGCAGATATTGTCTTTCCGATGATCACTGCAAAAAATCTGACTAAAGCAAAAAGTGCAACCTTTCATCACCGTGAAGAAGATGTGCCCGAAATCCAAGGCGCCCCCTATAATATCGATTTAAGAGATATTCTAGCTGAAGAATCTTTGACAGATGAACATGTGAGAGCCATTCAAAACTTTCTTACAACCGGTGAAATAGAAATTAAAGAAAGTAACCTAATCGCCCTTCTTGAATTTGATCATTACTCAGACAGTAAAGATCTTCGACAAAAGATTAATGAATGGATTCAAAACCATCAAGACAACATCCTACTTAATGATAAACTTTTGAAAAAACTTAAAAGCATGTCCACCTATTACTTTGACGACTATCCAAAATTAAGAGAGCTTCTATTTATTGAAAGCACAGGGTGTGTAAGCAACAAAGAACTTCTTGAAAAGATTGATGGCTTTATTAAAGCCAATCCAGGCGCCCCTGTTTTAGATAATGACATTCGCAAGTTACTAGAACAGAAGCACGAACATTTTATCGACGTCTTGCCATCCCTTAAGGACTTTTTACCCCAAGTTAACTTAAAAGGGCAAGCTCGCCGCGCTGCCGCTGTCACCGCAAGAAATAATGAAGCGCAAATTAAGCTGCAAGAGGCCGATACAGCGCTTCAAACCGCACGTAATACCAGAAAACGAGAGTGGAAACAGCTTGCGATGTGGTCACCCATTCCTCCTTTAGCAGGACTTGGAATTGGTTTATACTTTGGTGCTGCGATTGCACTCCCATTATTGGCGGTTACTCCAGTTGGCTGGGCGATATTTGGGGGGCTCGGTGGACTTGGGGTCGTCGTGGGCTTAACGATCCTTTTAATCTGGGGACTTGTGATCCACTTTACGACAAAAGTCAAGGTTCCAGAGGGCTATCCCTTTACTCCAGATCCACTCATTCAAGAAAGACAAGCAAGAGAAGTCTGCAATCAACTTCGCAAGTCGGATGTAAGTAGCATGACGAAAAAGGGCTACACTGGGGATCGGTTATTTCAAACCGGACTTCTCAGTAAAGAAGATGCGTTGATGCTAGATATTCTCATCGCAAAACAAAGTACAGCTAATGTCGATAAGGAGTGGAAGAAATTACAGGGAAAGATCTCTCGCGATCTCCCATTTTAAGACTTATACCGTCCGTAAAACAGCTCAATAAGCAGTTCACACTGAAAGAGCTGCCGTTGTCTCATTCATAGTATCTGTTTGAAAACCTGTTTGAAAATCAAGGCTTAGCTCATCCATAAAATCACCTTAAACCTAGATCCGGCAGTTCGAGATGGCAAATTAATCCAAGATCTTGAATTAGAATCACTTTGCAATGGGGTGGGACATTCCCAGAGGGTGTTGGACCACCCCATTGCAAATGATTCTGGTTCAAGAGATTGCGTTAAGTTGCCGTCTCCAACTGCCGGATTTAGGTTAAAAGTGGACGATTGGGCCAGTGGGGTCAGTAGTCTTTCCCCAGAGAAAGACTACTGACCCCATTGTTTTTCCTTTCCTTATGTTAAAATTTCGCCGAAAATTTAACACACAATGTAAAGTTTTAGGCGAAATTTTCTTGCATCCATTCAAGTTTTCGTCTACCATAAAGATATGGAATACATTCAACGCGATATTACCACAAAAATTACCGATGTGATCAAGAGAGGAAAAAGCGTTTTACTGCTTGGCCCAAGGCAAACAGGAAAAACAACTCTACTTAAACACATTCCTTCTGACGAAACATTTTCGCTGGCCGATCTTAGAGTAAGATTGCGATACGAAAGTCATCCTGAAAGACTGATCAACGAAATCGAAGCCCTTGCCGAAGCAAAAAAGGGTAATCCCCTTATCATCATCGACGAAATACAAAAAATCCCCCTTTTAATGGACGTGGCGCAAGATCTAATTGACCGCAGGGTGGCTCAATTCATTTTAACAGGGTCTTCTGTAAGAAAGCTCAGAAGAGAAAAAGAGATAAACCTCTTGCCAGGAAGAGTGATCACGATTCATATGGATCCTTTATCTCTTTATGAAATTGCAAAACTGCCCTTTACCCTTCATGAGCATCTCCTTTATGGATCTCTTCCAGAGATCGTTTTAATCGATAAAACCAATGAAAGGGAAGAACTATTAGATTCATATATCAGCACTTACTTAGAAGAAGAGATTCGAGCTGAAGCCTTTGTACGCAATGTCGGGGAATTTGCCCGCTTTTTACAATTAGCCGCTACAGAATCTGGGAACCCGATCAACATTAGCAATGTATCTAAAGAAATCGGGGTCACTCGCCGCACAATTGAAAGTTACTATGAAATTCTTACCGATTGCCTCATCGCAGAAGAAATCTATCCCATTGTGAAATCAAAGTCTTCTTTAAGACTAGTTAAAACAAAAAAACACCTTCTATTCGATCTGGGAGTTCGGCGCATTGCTGCAAAAGAAGGCACCCGTTTACCAACTGGACATCTTGGAGCTTTGTTTGAGCAATTCATTGGACTTGAATTAATTCGAATGGCAAGGTATGAACCCACCGGTACTGAAATACGCTTTTGGAGAGATCTCAATGGTCCAGAAGTCGACTGGGTAATTGAAAGACCAGACGAATACGTGCCAATTGAAGTTAAGTGGTCCGACGCCCCGACACTTAAAGATGCTCGTCACTTACAAACATTTATGAATGAATATAAGCAAGCCAAAACAGGGTTCGTAATATGCCAGACCCCAAAAAAAATGAAGCTTGCACCCAATATTTATGCATTGCCCTGGCAGTCACTTTCAGAGGCGTTTCAATCTACCGCCCTCTGACCATTTTATCAGAGGACAGCTTAATTATCCTAGAAACGGCAGTTCGAGATGCTAAATTGGCGCAAGATCTTGAATTAGAATCACTTTGCAGTGGGGCGGGACATTCCCAAGTGGTGAAGGACCGCCCCACTGCAAATGATTCTGGTTCAAGAGATTGTGTCAAGTTAGCGTCTCCAACTGCCGTTTCTAGGATTATACCGAACGGAATTGAAACTATCCTGCTTCCCTGTCTTCCAGAGCATACCCATATAAGCTCAACTCTTGTTTACGAAGTTGCTTCTTATGGGCAATCAGTCAAAGGTCTTGTTCCAGATGGGATAGAAGAGGTTATCCATCAAAAAATAGACTTATCTTATTGAGCAAAGCCTCTGCAACTGGCTCACAAGATAAAAGGGAAGCGTCATAATGGGGGGGGATTTTTTTGGAATGGAGCTACAAATCCGTACGCCAAAAGGTGATTGTTTCTCTTCTAAGAAAACATGCATGGATTTCAGTTTCCCAGTAGGCCCGGCTTTGACTTCTATAGGGATGACATGAGAGCCTAAAGATAATACATAATCGACTTCTGCAGAACTATCCTTTTTGGCTCTCTCCCAGAAGTGAAGCTGCATTCGGTCATGAGGATTGGCGTAAGCAATCAGCTCTTGCCCTACAAATTGTTCAGCTAATGAGCCCGAATGAATAAGAGTCAAATCGTCTCGAAAAAACAACAAAGGATCTACTTTTAAGGCTGTTTGAAGCATGCCTATGTCAAGATAAAGTAACTTTTGTACTTTTGATTTCACTTGTGATTGCAAAGGAATGCCACCAGCTGAGGTGGCAAGAATTGGATTTAGGAGTCCCGCCCAAGTCAAATGATCAAGTGCAGTTTGCAAATCGCGAGATTTAGCGTCCGCATCGATGAATGCGTATTTAAATCGCAATCCCACAGACTCAGGAGCCCGATCAAATAAAATCTGTAGATATCTATACTGTGTTTTGGTGGCATATTTGGCCATGTCAGAACGATACAAATTGATGAGAGTCATTAAATAGTTTTGAGAGTCTTGTAAGGAGTCGGTCGCCTGGTATTTCGCGATAGCGCCCGGCATTCCCCCGATAAAAAAATAGATCTTTACAAGCTCCATCAACCTCTCATGGACAGCTTGCCCAATTTCTACACTCCAGTCAAAATCTAAAATAAACTCAATAAGCGCCTCTTCTTCCATCACTTTAAGAAATTCTAAAAAAGAAAGAGGTCGCATGTAAATGGATTGGACACGTCCCACCGGAAATGAGATATTTTTATCGACAAGGGCAAATTCCAATAGCGATCCTGCAGCAATCACATGCAAATCTCCCATTAGTTCCTTAAAGTATCTAAGAGAGGCAATTGCTTCTGGGCAAAATTGCACCTCATCAAGAAAAAGTAAAGTTGTCCCAGGGCGAATCTGCACATTCAACGCTAATTCAAGCTCCCTTACAATTTTCTTAGGGTCCAGATCTCTAAAGCAATCCTTTAAAGTTGGCTTTAACTCTAAGTTGACTGTAACAGTTTGGGCAAAGTTTTCCCTGCCAAATTTTTCTATCGTGAAACTCTTTCCTACTTGTCTAGCTCCTCTAATAAGCAGTGGCATGCGTAGAGGCTCCACTTTCCAGCGGCCTAGTTCATCTTCTATGGATCTTTTCATATACTCATATTATCACATTTGGGTATTTTACCGGGGGTGTTTCGTCCAATTTTGGCTAAAAACACCACCTTATACCACAAAACACTAAGTTTCAAGATAAAACTAGTGCTCATTCCCGTAAATTCATTTTCATTTTCCACTTTTCCATCTACACTATACTCTGTGATTGCTTTTCCCTTTACTATGGGTAGATTTTGCAAGTCGGTGGTAAATAGGGCATCCTATTACCCATATGTGTACTATCGCTGCTACCGCAGCTTGATTATCAACTACTTGCAACCCCACATTCCACGTCGCTTCGCTCCGTTTCATGCGGGGCTATCACACTTTGGTCACTGCCGTGACCAGCTGCGGCAGCCGCTTTCAGTGCAGCAGCCCCGCATGAAACGGAGCGAAGCGACGTGGAATGTGGGGTAGAAGCGAAA
>JABDAE010000116.1 GCA_013289325.1 Chlamydiota bacterium | reverse complement strand
CATGATTGTATCAAAAATTATTAATTTATAAAATATAGGTGGTAAAATGACTACTTCTACTAGTGGTGCTGTTGGTGATTTAGTTAGGACTAACACAGTTGAGTGTTTAAGAATAATTAAAGAAGAAAAAGATATTGCTGGTCATATTCTCCAAATATTGCAAGGGCCTGAGAAAGGTTATAATTCACTTAAAGACATTTTGCAAAACCGTTCGGGCCCTATCAATAAAGCCGTGTCAACAATTCAACAATATTTAGAACGCCCGGAGAAGTGGGGTGATAAGCAGATCACATTTAAAATTTCTATTTTAGGTCAAATTAGGGCCGCTCAAAGGGAATTGCAATCAAGAAGAAGAAATAGAGATTTAGATTCCGATGCAGGCTCCGCAGCTTCAAATGATACTGCATTTACACAAACATCAGCTGGCAGCGCCACATCGGCAGGGGGAGCAAGCGCAACATCGGCAAGAAGTAGAAGACGTTTTACAGAAATTTCACTCGAAGAAAAAAAAGCGCTTAAAAAAAAGAAACGGGCAAAACTCAAAGCTCGCAATGAGACAACCAAAGAACAATTAGCCGAAACAATAGAACAATTGGCAAAAGCAAAAGCGGAAATAGAAAGACTTACTCAAGACCCAGCTGCTAATGGGGAGCTTGCGCAAAGAGAATTACAAAGACAATTAGCTGAAGGGAAAGCGAGTTTTGAGCAATTACAAAAACAAAGCGAGGCAGCAAGAGCTGAAAATGAGACATTGAAGGAACAAGCAACAAAACAAGACAGGACAATAACAGAATTACATGCAGTATTAGAGGAAAATGCGACTTTGATCAAGCTAGCAACAGATCAAGACAGAGCATTAACAGAGTTAAATGCGCGGATCAAATCCATGAGCAATCGAGAAAGCACTTCTCAAGCAGGCTCTTCTCAAGCAGGCAATGATGCTGAGTATGTGTCAAGATTACATTCACACCTCCACTATCTCGACCATCAATTGAAAGGTATGCAAGCTAGATCGGCGCAAACAGAACACTTTAATGCAATATTACAAACTCAACTTGGGGATTTGCAGCAACGATTCCAGGGAGTGAGTAGTCATTTAGCATGGTATCAGAATAAATTTGGAGTCCCAGCTAACCCTGAATCTCAACCACAGTAAAGAATATGGGTATTCCTTCACTTTCTAATTCTGGTTCGCCTTGTGAGGCACATCGATTGAGAGAAAATCTTGATCATGTGCCAACTCTAAGTGAGACCACCTCTTTGCAAGTAGAAGCTGGTGCACCTACTCCAAGGCTACTTCTTGAAGCTTGTCAGGCCAATACAGACCTTCGAGCGATGTTGCAGGCTCCTTTAGGCGAAAAGAAAATTTCAGGGGCAGTTTTAAAAAATCTTTATAGAATTCTTGGAGCGGAAACTCGAATTATACCGAGCATGGAGCAACATCAAAATCTTAGAGTCCGTTTATATGACTACTTTGAAGATTCTCTAACTATACAGGATTTAGAAACATTTAAAGCTGACCTATCTAAATTACAGATCGAACCATTAAATTTTTCCCGTTTAGAACTTATAGGGAAGTTGCAAAATGATTTAATGGCAAAAGGTTACAAAGTCAGATTTTGTCTAGATGGGGATCTCCTATTTCCCTGCATTCATGAGAGATTTAAAAGTCATTATGGCGATGTGACCATCTATTTGCTTTTAGACACGAAGGAACATTTAGCCGAGAAGGACTACGAAAAGAAATTTGTGCAAAATTTTCGAGAAATTCTATCGCAATTCTTTGGCGATGCGATGGTAGGTTCATTAGGTAAGTCCCTTAAATCTTTATGCCAGAAAAGCCCAATTGCACAAGATCAAGAGTCTAAGTTGATGGAATTTATCGTGGAATTTGGTCTTGAGGGCGACGCTTCCTATATTAAATCACTAAAAATTTTATATAGCGCAATGCTAAGAATATTTGTTTCTGAAGAATTTTCCTTGAGTCCTTCAAATGATGTTGACTATGTTCCATTCCACCTCGGGTGCGGCTCCTCTTGCGACACTAAATTGAAGATATTATTTACTCTGCCTCAGACTACAGTGAGAAAAGAGAGTGTTTTGATTGAACTTCCAAATGAACATCGCATTGTACATCACACCGCGTCACTTCCATTATTTTTTGGAGGAGATTCAGCACCCACAGTTGAAGTTGTGAATGAGGCTCTACTCGATATTGCCGCTTTGCGTTTAGAATGTCCTGTGGTTGATCCTTCTTCAACTAGAAAAAATTGGTTGTTATTTCCAAGAACATTGTTAAACGTTTCTTCTGGATGTTATCTTGAAAAAGACTATTTAAAAGATCACTTTTTTATCCCCTTTTCAAAAAAGAAAAATTATGGTCAATATTTCTATAAAACCTTAGAAACACTTTGCCCTACTGACAATCCTTTACTCTCTTTAGTGTTACTTTGGAATTACCATGTCCTTAACGCAAATCCTCAGTCCCAATCTTTCCTCATAGAACGTATTAAGAGAGGCTTATGTGTACATGAGGAACCTAACGACGCTATTTTAGCATTAGATGACCAATTGCTCTTAATGGCCTTATCAGCTTTATTTCATATGCTCGCTAAAGAGAAATTTAAAAACTATCTCGTGTTAGAAAGCGGCTGTAGAGTTTATGGCTGCTATCTCCTGGAAGACACCCCCCAAGAGATCATCTATGACGAGTGGTTGAAGATCCCCGAGAGAAATCTCCTCTTAAATCGGTTATGCCAAGCTTTGTTAATCGATGAGAGAGCGCTTTCTTTGCTAAAAGAAAAACCCGTAAGGCCTCCAGCACCCTCTGAAAGAGAGTTTCTTTGCCTGTTGAAGACGATGAACAAAGAAGAAAAAATAAGTTTATTGGCAAAACGCGATCTATCTCAAAATAGAATTGAGCTTACAAACCTTCATTTAGAAGAAATGTTGGAATTGATGATATGCATTATCAATCATACCGATAAAACAAAAGAAGCAGAAGTCATAAAATTGATTTGTGATTTTAAAGAAAAAATATCGAAAATTGCTTTACCCAAACTGCCACTAGAGTGCTTGATCAAGCTGCTAGAGCCGCCTCAAGATGACAAACTTTTGTCTATTTTGATAAGTCATCATGAACTCTTTGATACAGAAAATCTCCTTGAGAAGTCGATACACAACACTCCTAATACCCTGAAAATTATTTGTCATCTATCCAAGTACCCTCAATTTTTTCCGGCAATAGAGAAATACCTCGATCAAGTTAAATTTAACAACCTGAAAACCGACAATCAAAAACTTGCCTATTACGATGCTGTCAAAGCTTTTTGTGAGAGACGACTTGCAACTATAGGCAATGATCACATCGCCATGGCTTTTGATAAGATTTTGCCTTTGGCAAATACAATCATCAAAAATGTGGATAAATATACCGAACTATTTAATGCCATATTTATCGCCTTTACTGCTAAATTTACAACGCTTGAATCTCAAGTGCAGTATTTGATCGCCCATTTGCCTTTCGACCCCAAAGCTGAATTTCGAGAAAGAAATATTTTTGCTCAAATAAATGATAAAATATTTGAGATCACTTGGGAAAAAGATCCTCACTGGTTTAAAAACATATTCAAGTATCATAATACTCCTATGATGGCCTATGCGGCTGCCCATGCATGTAAGACAGAAGTTGCCTTTAAACAAATTTATGCGGAATTTGTAAAGCATTATGTTTTTCAAATAGCCACCCCTTTTGGCTTTTCGCAATTTTCAAGTGATGATTTTCCGGAAGCAATACTTATGATGTTTCTTAGGACTGTTCTTGTGTTAGGGATTTCTTCAAAAGAGCAGTTGATTCAACAGTCATTGACATTTTTGAAAGACAATCCAAATAATAAAAATTATAATTTTTTTATTAAATTTTTAAATAACACAACAGTCTATTTAGATGATAAAGAGAAAACATTTTTTATCGAAACAGTGCTGACTGAATATAATAAACATTTAGATCGACTTCGTACCAGTTTGAGCTTTAATCAAAGACCTAGCGATCAAGATTTTGCTGCAAAAGTTAAAAGTATCGAGTCGCTTAAACAGCTTTTGATATATGTGATTAATGAACCGATCAATCCCGCGCTTTGTTTCGTTAAACCTGATTTAGATGAAAGGTTTGGTCAATTTTTAGCAAGTCTAGCACAACTTGATTTAGATTCCTGGATATTCCATCATACATGCGAAATCACCCTACCCTCAATACATGGTCAAAACTTACTACAATTAATCTATTCAACGCTTGTACATAATGCGATCAATTATCAATTTATGACAAGAGATGGTGCTGGATTAGACCGGATAGTTTCTATGTCTAAGACACTTATTTGTCAGTTATTTCCAAACGACAAAAAACGGCAAAATATATTTTACCTTCGTATTTTAAATTATCTTAAGGACCAAGTGATGAAAGAGGGAAAGTATAGAGGAACTTTTAACGAGATGTGGCCATGTTTCTTAAGTATTTATACCCAATATAAAGAGTTTCTTGCGGATTGTGAACTTAACGACTACTTGATACATGCAGAATCTTTGATCCTTGATTCTTATGCCTTTTCATGCGCATATCGGAAAGAAGTGCCTTATGTCATGAAAAACCCCTTATTATTTTCAATAATAAAGGCTCGTATCGAAAAGGCAAACCAAGATAATGGGACTGCTTTATTTAAAATCTATAAGATAATTATAGAACAGTTTAACTTATACAAGAAGACAAATCCTTTTGAAATAAACGTGGAAGATCGTTTAGCAGATGAATATCAAGAATATGCAAAAACAGTCGATCCACTTGCGTTGCCGAATTTTTCAAAAAACTTTCGTTCTCTACTTACAGTACTTGTGAGGTAAACAACTTCGCTTATCTAAAGGTTTGTGGAATGAGGGCATCATAAAATTCTGGATATCGTTTAATGATGTTTTGCATAAACCGGAACAATACAGCCGTGCACGAAAAGGCCCTTCCTGTCAGACGATTTCTCCAATCTATTAATTCATCTTCTGCAACGATTGTCTCTAATTGATTATTCTCTGCTGCCTTATTTAAACAAGCCAGGGCAAAATAGCGAATGGCTTCTGGTGAATGGCCTTCTGTACCAAACACACTACTTGAACTCAATTTGACAAATAATGTAGAAAAACAAAGAAGAATGAGGGCTTGGTCTTGCGGAGTATACACTTTAAATGGATTAAATTCCCTCAAAATACTCACAGTCCATTCATCTTTCAATATCAATTTACTCTTATCTTGCTTGTCATCATAAAACTTGCTAAAAATCTGAGAGAGTTCAACTTGGGATTCATCCTTGACTAATTTTCTCGACCTTGCTGAAATTTTATGTAAGACATTGACAAAATCTTCATGATAGTTACCAAGATCTAAAATATGGAGCACTCTTGCTGTTCGCTGTTTTTGGTGATAAAAATTATAGTTGGATCTGAATAAAACAATGCGATTGAAAATATCCACTAAATCTTTATCAGCGTCGCTACAATCTTCATAAATTTTATTCTCTTCATCGTATTTAATATAATAAAAATTATTCCAGTCGAGAGACTCCGTTGGTAATGCATCGAAGGCATAATTTAAATAATAGTTGGAATCTACCAAAATGGCATGCTTTTGACATTTCGAGATAAGAAGCATATTATAGACAGGGTTCCACTCCGCTGCAAGTTCGTCAGAAAATGTTTGGATTAAAAGAGGGTCGATCGAGGCCTTATAGGCTTCATATAAGGCTATCCCTTGTGGAGATAAACAGGATCCGTCATCTGAATTTGAGATAGATGAATGAATAAGCTGACTAATAAAACCATTGTTTGTTTTAATCAATTCTTTGTTTTCTAAAACATGTTTAATAAATAAATTAAGCTCTGCCGAATTAAACTTTTTTCCACCAAAATTGGAGTTAGTCATCACATTTGCGATTAAATATTTTTGTATAAAACCGTAAATAATTGGACTAGCAATGTAGTCTTCTGAACGGCATAAAACATCATAAATTGAATCACTGCATGCAAAAATAATTCTTCGAATGGATGTTGCATTTTTGATGTTCAATTTTTCAATCATTGAATTAACCAATTGCTCCATTAAAGAGACTCTTAAAACAGGATTTGAAATCGTATGGATGGTTAAAAGTAAACTTCTTCCATTGGCCAAATGATTTAAGTCCCTATCGAGACGCTCATCAGGTTTTACATAATCAACGCGGACTTTAAATGTGACATTATCCATGATTGCACCAGTAAAATCGGCACCGACGAGAATATTATCTTCAAAATTAGCGCCCGTTAAAATCGCGCCTCTAAAATCTGTATTTGCTAGATTACTCCCATAGAAATCAACACCGCTTAGATTTTTATTTTGAAATGAATGAAGGCGTAATCCTGTCACATATCTTAAGTGCGCACCTTCAAGTTGTGCACTTGTAATCATTGTACTTTTAGTCATAGTGGTGCCACTAAGATTTGCTTTTTTCAAATTAGCATCCTCAAATTTTGCTGATTCTAACTTGGCACCTCCTAAATCTGCCTCTTCTAAATTGGCTTTTTTAAACGTTGCTCCTTTTAAAGATGCGCTTATAAAATTAGCACCGCTAACATCGACTCCTTCAAAGCAAGCTTTATTTAAATCTCCTCCTTGAAAATTTGATCCCCTCAATTGATTTCCAGCTTGCTTGCGCAAATTCTCAAGCGTCTGTAAATTAGGTCTTTTCGATGAAAGAGGAGCAGTTTGATATAATAGCTGAGGTGGGGGAACGTACCCTTGAGCGGATTGTTCTAAAAGTGATGGAGGTCGCTGCTCGGAAAAACCAAAAGTAGTATGAGCAGCAGCGGCAGCAGCAGCAACTCTTGGTTCTTGAGAGCGCATCAGATGCGCCCTTTTAGCGAGAGGTTCCGATGGTTGCAATGATCCCGAAGACGGCCATTCAGCAGGGGCCCAATCATCTAAAATTTCTAATGCCGAATAAATCAGGTTTTCTCCTTGCCCCCATGGTGCTTCGAAAACGTCGTCGTCACATTGTGACCTCACTCTTTTTGATCCTACTGGTAATGCCATATGCTCTCTCTATTTAGTTTTTAAAAATATTATAATAAAAATTACATTATAACTGATTAGTTAAAAACTTGCAAGTATAAACAAATTATCAAAAACCATTCTAATTTAAACAATAAACCACATGCAGACATGAAATCACTTATGTTGTGAACGCGCACCTACAGTAACTGGGAAAAGTTAAGAATATGGGTAAAAAATGAACTATTTTCCACAGCGCTTGCCACTCCATTAACATGAATAAGAACAGGTCTTATGGAATAACGGTGTTTGGGCAAATGTATCCGATCAATTTTTTCCTGAACTTCCGCCACCACATCCATTCCAATTGGACGGGAACAATACTTGATTTCGCAGACATACAAACTATTGTATTTCAATTGAATTAAATAATCTATTTGACATCCTCTATGGATTTGTGACTTCGTTTGAAAAAATGGGCCCTCTTGCAGAATTTCTTCACTATGTATACTTAGCAATGGATAAAGGGATTTAAAATTGTTGAAAACCAAAGTTTCAAATTGGAGACCCATGATTGCCTCCCAGGCTGGAACCTTCTTGATAGCCTCTCTTTCAATCGCCCCCATATTAGGTTCGATGTATTTCAAGTAAAAGCGAATGTAGTTGTCTTTAATGCGGTATAAACTGAGTTTAGACGGTTTTGCATCATTTAAGTTCCATGTGTGATAGCGTTGAATGTATTGCGTCTCTTCAAGGTCACTTAAATAGTTGCTCATTAAGCCCCCCTTTTCAATCTTAAGAGCATCACAAATTTGCTGAAGACTCAAACTTTGTAAGGCAAGCTGTTTCACAATACTTTTATAAATAGGCGCTCGTTTAGAAAAAAGGTCGGAAAAAATTCTTTCAAATTCTTGATATAATAACCCTTGTGGTCTAAAACATAGACGATAAATCATCTCATCGGCGGAAAGCTTAGGATTAATTTCCTCCAGATAACGAGGGACACCGCCTGTGACAGAAAGGATTTTAAATTTTTCAAAAGAAGAGATGTTTTTTTCTAACGGGCGCCAAAAGTTATTGCACTCATGCAGCGGCATTTCTTGCAAAGTCAATGTCAGTGACACTCGTCCA
>JABDAE010000115.1 GCA_013289325.1 Chlamydiota bacterium | reverse complement strand
CTATCGGTAACTCCACAACAATTTTTTGTCCATCTTACCCTACTCTCCTTAAAAAGTCGAAAATCATGTTTCTTACCATTGCTAAAGGATGTACAAATAACCTTTTTGGTTTTTTTATCCACAACTATTTGGCTTTTTAGGGTGTGTCTCTTCTTTTTTCCTGAATAAAAATGCTTTTGTTTATTATTCCTGTTTTTTACTTGTTTTTTATTTCGTACCCTTTTTTTTTGGCCTTTCTATTGGCGTTTCGGATGCGTCTACAAGTACAACCTCATACTCCATATCAGTTTTTAAAAGAGCTTTACGTCCTGGTAGCGCAAAATCGGGATGCTTAATTAAGGTATCTTCAACCCAACGTACAGTCTTGTATGCTGTACTTTCGCTGACGCCATAACTTTTAGAGATATGAAAATAAGTTCGATACTCTCTTATATACTCGTTCTAGTTGAAAGCTGGAAGCAGTATATGCCCTGGTGGGTTGATTTGTCCTCTGAATAGATTTATTATTCGCTATTTATGTTTGTTTTTTAATATAATAAATGTAAAAACAAAATTTAAATATGAATTCACTACAAATACAGCCACATTTTTATCATGGCCAACATTATATATGTAGAAAGATTCAACAATGTCATTGTGTCAAATTAAAATTACATACTCCCTTTGGTGAAGTTAAGGAAATACAAACAACAACAGATTTAAATGCGTTTATCTTGCGTGAAAAAGGACTTCTTTGGAAGGAGTTGCAAAGGAGTTTGAATGGAGATATCAATGGGTGTACAGTGTTTGAGTTAAACGCACTCAATGACGAATTGCAACAAATTGGAAAAGTTTACGCAAAAACTCTCCTATCCTATCCACTTAAAAATTTTGATGTAGAAGCAGGCAATGAGGAAGCCCTAGCCTTTGGTGTACAATATCTTCAGGTGCTTAAAGGGAAAGACAGTTACTATGTGGGAGCGATTGTCCCAAAAGGCCTACATGAATTAGGAATAACTGCCTTAAACTCTAGCAAAGCCTTAGAAGAAGATGAATTTTTCAAAGCGTTGCAGCCCCACATCACATTCATCCCACCTTCTTCACATATTAATCCTTCTATCTCTTTAAAAAAGCTAAAACTCCTGAAGGGCTTGCAGCCTTTGGAAATTACCTATGATACAATTTGTTTAAGGGAAAGTGGTCACGTCATTTTAAAGGGCTACAGCTGTGGCTATGAGGCTCTTAAAAGAAAACTTGCACAATCTTTAAATGTAGAACCAAACACAAGGGATGTGCACGTAACTCTTGGCCGGACTAAACTTGATGCAAATGGCAAGATCCATAAAGCGCCTGCAGTTTTTGGGTTTATTCGAGGAGAAGATGGTTTGCTCTATAAGAAGTTAAAAGTTGCAATAAAGCAGACGATTTCACTCCCTGTAGATGATTATCCCATTGAACAAAGAAAATTAAATGCTGAGTACATTCCTAAAAAGATACCTAAATATGAATTAGTCAGAGAAAAAACGTTATTTGAAGAGCGAAAGCAGCTCGTGATTGCCTTACAAAATAGCGTGAAGACGGCTCACAGGGAAAATACAGGGCGGGCTGATAAGGAAAAAGCAAAACTTCCCTTTCCAATTGAAAAACTAGAATTAGCTCTTCAAGGGGTCGATGACATTGGCCGCATTCCCTTGACCTTTTCTATGAGTGAAAACGGCGAGCAAAAATGGCTAGATTTTTGTGAAGAAGCAAAGGCCATTTTTACTAAATACGGATTGAGTGATATTGTAGTGCAAATCTTAGGCTCTTCAGTACATGGATTTACAAGAAATCCTACAAGAGACGTCAAAGCCTGGTCTGAAAGCTCTGATATCGATCTTGCGACCTTTTCAGAGCAGCTTTGTGATTATTGTTTAAGGGAAGGCGTACAGGTCAATCACAACATTACGTTAATGGGCAAGTACACTGTATTTAAGAATAACAAAGATCTTGAACGGCCTGGCATTGGATTTCATGAAACACCGCTTGGGAAGGAAATAGCTGCTCATTTGAAAAAGTGGGCTCATATATTATTTGGTCTTAAAGCATCTGATGATGCCTTGAATTTGAAAATAAATATACAAAAACGACCATTTTTTGAAGCAATTGCCTTATATCACACATAATCCTAGAAACGGCAGTTGGAGACGCTAACTTGACACAATCTCTTGAACCAGAATCATTTGCAGTGGGGCGGTCCAACACCCTTTGGGAATGTCCCGCCCCACTGCAAAGTGATTCTAATTCAAGATCTTCATGCCAATTTAGCATCTCGAACTGCCGTTTCTAGGTTTAAACAGTTTTACGGATCATTTGTTCTCTTACTTGAGGGTAATATCAATGAAAAAGCCGCTAAACAGTTCAATAGCCTTGTCGATCAAATGAAAGAGACCGACAACGCCATTGAAAAATTCACAAATTAAACCGATTAAAGGCGAGGGTCGATGGGTTCGCTTTCTAAGGCAAGCGCTCCAAATACACATTGGTGTACGCGGTAAAGCGGCTCTTTTGCAACAAAGCGCTCAAGTGCTTCTGCCCCCAATGCAAATTCGCGTAAAGCAAGCGATTGCTTCTTACCAAGGCCGCGCTCTTTTAAGCGCTCCATGTTCTTTGGCAATGTGTATTCGGGTCCATAGATGATGCGCAAATATTCTCGCCCTCTTGTTTTCACGCCGGGTTGGACGATATCTTTGCCGGGTTTAGTGACAAGAAAATCAAGCGGCTTCACGACCGTGCCTTCGCCGCCTTTGTCTGTAAGCGCTTGCCACCAATCAATCCCTTGAGCGCATTGCTGCTCGTTATTGACATCGATCACTTTATACGATGTCATTTTCAGCCAGTGTGGATCTGTTTCAGATAGAGTTTGAATTAAATTCATGTGCCATAGATGGTCTTTCTTGAAGTGTGCTGACCCTTCCGAGGCTAAGATGTGAAATGGGGCAATTTTGTAATCCTGTAAAGTTGCGACGGGCCAGCAGTAACTTTTATAAGATTTCACATACGCTCTTGCAGCTTCTTCTCTTTGATGATAATGATTAGCAAGATCTAAGAGATTAGCGGATTTAAGTGCCTCTGTAGCAGCTAAGAGGGCGGTGCGCGATGCAGTTCCAACTGGTGCATACTGATCTTTAAGGAGCGACTGCGCTTTTGCTGACCAAGGCATGATTTCACAGTCTAGGCATACCCAATCTGTTTGAAGTATTTGCCAAAGGGATGCCTTGGTGAGGTTAGTCCTCATCCTTTCAATGAAATCCATCTCAAAGCTTTGATCATTAAAAAAAGCTCTTCCAGTTCGTGTATAGCAGACTCCACTTCGACTTCCATTTTCTCCAAATCGCTTTTGAGCTGTTTTTTGATCTTTACAGATCACTACAATGGCTCTTGAGCCCATGTGCTTTTCTTCACAGATAACCTTTGAGACTTGCTCTGACCTAAAATAATCAAAAGCTTCATTTGGATGTTCAAGGTAATCTGAAAGCGCACTTGTCTTAGTCGGAGACATGGTTGGGGGAAGATAGATCATCCATTTCGGATCAATTCCGAAACGGTTTATAATTTCCAATGCTGCAGGAGCATTATCCTCTTTTATCGTAACAGGTTGATAATGGCGGCAGTGGAGGATCTTTTTCCCAATGACATCTTCAATATCGAGTGTATACTCATTTCTAGGGTCGTTTGATTCTTTGTCGATAAGATTTTTTAAAGGAGGAATTGGTTGCACATAAATCTTTGCAGCAGGAACCGAGACTAATTCTCTTTCAGGGTATCTTAGCGCTGTCAAACTTCCTCCGAACACACATCCTGTATCGATGTCAATGGTGTTGTTGATCCATATCGCTTCCAATATGGCTGTGTGTCCATAAACGACCATCGCTTTGCCCTGGTATTCGTCTTGCCAATCGTTTCTTATCGGCAGGCCCCCTTCCATTTTTCCGTTGACGTCGCCAAATAGCGCAAAGGCGCGGACTTTTCCAGAACCCCTTCCATGAAATTCTTCCTTCAAGCCGGCATGGGCCACAACGAGTTTACCTTGATCTAGCACATAGTGACTGATTAATCCGTGGAAGAACGCCTTCATCCGTTCGATAAATTCTGGGCTATGATGTTGCAGCTGATTTAATGATTCAGCCATCCCATGCGCGATTTGAACGTTTGCCCCCTGCAATTTTTTCAAAAGCTTAATATCGTGATTTCCGGGGACACAAATGGCAATACCTGCATCGACCATATCCATCACTAACTGCATGACTTCAGGTGTCTTTGGACCTCGATCTACAAAATCGCCAAGAAAGATGACTTTTCTACCGGGAGGGGGTTTTACATCGTAAATGCCGCTATCATCAGCCGTACTAATTTGATAGCCCAATTTATTTAATAGAGCGCAAAGTTCATCATAGCAACCATGAATGTCTCCAATAATGTCAAAGGGCCCTTTTTCATGTTTGAGATCGGTCCACATCCGCTGCCTCTCAATGACAACCTGATCGATATCCTCTTGAGAATTGAGTACATAGACATGTGTGAAGCCTTCACTTTTAAGGCGGCGAATCGAGCTGCGCAACATTTGCCCTTGCTGCCTAATCACATGAGGCCCTATATTGCGATCTGATCGCCGTTGATTTCTCTCTTGACAAAGTTTTTCTGGTAAGTTCAGAACAATAGCTACTGGGATGCAGTGGTGCTTTCGAGCCTGATCAATCACTTGTTTACGGGCATCTGGCCCTACATTTGTCGCATCGATTACAGTCAATTTTCCGGCCCCTAACCGTTTTTCAGCGATGTAATGGAGGACTTCAAACGCTTCTTTGCTTACCCCTTGATCATTTTCATCATCACTTACAAGACAGCGGCAAACGTCGGAAGAGATCACTTCTGTCGATTTAAAGTGTTTTTTGGCAAATGAAGACTTCCCGGAGCAAGAAACTCCAACAAGGGCAATAAGAGAAAGTTCTGGAATTTTTATGGGATTCATCTGACAACTCCGAATATGGCCATTTGGGAGGGAGCGCCAAGCACCTCATGCACGGTGCCTAAGTCTTTAAACCGCACTTGATAGCTGTATCGATTGCAGATCTCATTTGCCCAATCTTGAAATTCACTTCGCGTCCATTCAAATCGGTGATCTGGATGTCTAAATTTTCCTGCCGGCAAATTTTTGAATTCAACGTTGTATTCACTGTTTGGGGTGGTCATGATCACATATGAAGGCCTAGCATAAGCAAAGATCGTCTCTTTAAGAAAGTCTAACTGGTATGGTTCTAAATGTTCTATCACCTCGCTAAGTACTGCCGCATCGTACTCTTGTAAACGTTTATCTCGATAGAGCAATGAACCAAAAAATAGTGTGAGTCGATTTTCAGTTTTTTCTGGTAGTGTGTCAACGTGGAGATTTTGTTTAGCTCGCTGCAAAGAAGAAATTGAAATGTCCATACCGGCTATTTCTTCAAAGCACCGTTTTTTGAGCAGGCGCTTAATGAGCTTGCCTTCTCCGCAACCAAGGTCGATCACCTTTTTGACTTTCAAGGCTTCAAGTTCTTGAATCACTTCCTCAAGACGAATGCTGTGAAGATTGACATTTTTCTCTAATGAGGCTTCTTCTTGATCTTGCAAGTCCATTGGGGTATCGGGATGGTCTCCATCCTCAAGCAGTTGATTTAAGGCTGCATTGACCAAGTAGCGTTGACTCTTCAAATAACGGGATGTAATCAATTCAATGTCTGGGTGGGCTTTGAGCCAGCCTTCGCTATGCTTCAATAGTTTCTCAACTTCGGAATGCCCTACCCAATAGTGTTTATCATTGTCTAGGACTGGAAGTAGCACATACAGATGTGTGAGGAGTTCTTGAAGGGTACAAGTATTTTTTAAAGAGACACTAAAATAGGGGCTGTTGCCCCATTCTGGCATAGATTCATCTAGTGGGATTGCAGTGGCATCAATTGCATATCCCAAAGGTTCAAATAGGCGTCGAAGAACTTTTTCTCCACCTCTGCAAGGGAGAACACTTATTTTGACTTCAAGAGGTATCTGTTGGCTTACAAGTTCGGGCTTGTCATTGCATTTTCCAGATAATGCGGAACTAAAAATATGTGAAATAGCAACGCTTAAAAAGGAGGAAGCGACATAAGGGCGGTCGTTGATATATTCATGAAGAGAGAATCCTTCTTTAGTTAAATGCTTGCGATTGCGCACAAGTTCAATAGAATCCACATCGACAAGAAGAGAGGCTTCACAAAAGTTCTGAGAACTATTGGCGTAGAATACGATCGCTTTGCCAAAGGATAAATTGAACTCATGAACTTTATTAGGATTTTTGTGAAGTAGATAACCAATATCGGTTGCAGGCTGATGAGTTGTCGAGATAGTGAGTAACATAAAATTTAAACGAATAAAATAGATTTTATTACAAAAATAACAGATAATATTATCGAAGTCAAGTACGCATTCACAACATAGCTGATTACGTGCCCGATTTTTTTTCTTGCAAGTAAAATCTTTGATGTCACAAAGTCTTTTCAAAATTTACAGGGATAATTAAATGAGTTTTTTAGAACGTGTTTTAGATCCTCCAAGCTATGGATATATCAAAAATGGACAGTTGTATGTTCCAACAAAAAGTGAAATATTTTTTGAGGCATTAAAGCGTATCAACGTTTTTTCTTCGTTAAAAAACTGGATTTCACTTTTTCCGTGGTTGACACTTCTAGCTTTAAGTTTACCTATGTATGTTTTTATAACTGAATATGTGAATATTTGGTTTATCCTCATTGGATGGATCTATAGCATGGTTATCATGGGAAGTTTTGGGACATTTTGGTTTCATCGTTACTGTACTCATCGGGCATTTAAGTTCAAGAACTATTGGATCATGCTTCTTTGCAAAAATCTTGCCATACGTCTTTTTCCTGAAGAACTTTACGTTATTTCACATCATGTCCACCATAAGTTATCAGATTTACCCGGAGATCCCTATAATCCTAGATCCGGCAGTTCGAGATGGCAAATTAATGCAAGATCTTGAATTAGAATCACTTTGCAATGGGGTGGGACATTCCCAAATGGTGAAGGACCACCCCATTGCAAATGATTCTGGTTCAAGAGATTGCGTTAAGTTGCCGTCTCCAACTGCCGGATTTAGGATAATGCTAAGTGCGGCTGGCTTTACTGCTTTTTTGCCGCCGAAAATCATCAGAGAATTCGCGCAGATCTTTCGGAAAAGGAATACGTGCACCTATGTAGACTGATGCAAAAAACAGGTGTTCTGCTAAATAGCTATGCGCAATATCAACGCTTTGGCTCGCTTTGTCACCCTTTTTGGACTATATTAGACATTAGCCTTAATTGGAGCATTTGCTATGGAGTTTTTTTTCTTCTAGGAGGTCATGCTCTTGCAACGGCACTGTTTGCTTGGGCTGCAGTCTGGCATATAGGAATTCGCACATTTAATTACGATGGCCATGGTAGAGGAACAAACCAACAACGTGAAGGAATAGATTTTAGTCAAAACGATTTTTCCTTAAACCAGAACTTTTATGGATTTGTAGCTGGAGAATGGCATAATAATCATCATCTCTATCCCAAGAGTGCGCGCGCCGGATTTTTGAATTACCAAATCGACTTACCTTGGCTTTTTATTAGAATACTCTATAGATTAGGGGCGATTAAATCATATCGCGATTCTTACAGAAATTTTTTTTGTGACTATTACAACCCATGGAAAAAACAAAAGTTTCCTCAGAAATAGGAAAAAATCTGCACATTGGAACGGGTACGGTATTGACACTTAACGATGCTCAACTTGGGCGTTGATGGGCGTTCTTAAAAAAGTAATAGCACAATCCCAAGAGCTGCCATTCCAAAATCTTCTATTAATGAGACTGAAGTAAGAGGTACCTTTAACCTAGAAACGGCAGTTGGAGACGGCAACTTAACGCAATCTCTAGAACCAGAATCATTTGCAATGGGGTGGTCCTTCACCATTTGGGAATGTCCCACCCCATTGCAAAGTGATTCTAATTCAAGATCTTGCATTAATTTGCCATCTCGAACTGCCGTTTCTAGGTTTAATAGGTTGCCAAGGCAGGCGCATTGAATCGCTTTTCCCTCGCGTTTGCTTAAAACGACACCAAAGCCGCTTATCGTCATCACAGCGACTTCAAGAAGAAGAACGAAAGTGACTGCAAATGATGCAAGCATGGCAAGGGCAAAAAAAAGTTCGATAAAAGGGTAGATGTAGCCGTAAATGGGCCATCTTTTAGCGATAAGATCGTATTCCCGATAACTTATGGCAAAAGCTTTTAAATCGAGAAATTTAAAGCCTGAAAAGGTCAGAAAAAAACCAATCATGAAGGATTCAAAGAACTTTCGGATCGAAAATGGATGCAACGCAGCAGCAAGGCTTGCCACAGCAATTAAAGCGATGATGATAATTAAAGGCGTATAATCGCTTTTTTCTTCTAATTTGTTATGATGCGATGAGCAGCATGCACTTTCTTTCCGATTTTCTTTCATAGTGAAATCCTTATTCCTTCTTTAGCATATCGATTGCCGCCCGAACTAATTTTTCTGCAGCAAGCATTCTTGCTTTTCTCTCAACTAAACTACTATGACTTAGTGAAAGGGAAGAAATTGAATTGTCATCTCGTAGATCTGAAGGACCAACTGGAGTTGCCATATTTCCATCCTTTTTTTGAATGATTTTATTATATCATAGCCTTTGATAATGTTTAAATATTTT
>JABDAE010000114.1 GCA_013289325.1 Chlamydiota bacterium | reverse complement strand
ATTCGTGAAATGGATATCCTTTTGCACCATGTTCAATTAATGTACTTTTTCCAATCCTTCTTCGTCCACAGCAAACAGCGAGCCCTGCAGTTGTTTTCTTTAAAAAATACTCAAGTTGTTTGAGCTCGTGTTCACGTCCAAAAAACATAGCAACCCCAATTTTATCTGAATAATCGTATTTTAGCAGAATACAGATAGAAATGCCAACGACAATTTTTGTCTGTATAATCGAATTTCAATGATATTCAGATGAAAAATCAGGGGATAGGGGATGGGAGAATTTAGAGTAGGTTTAGAAAGGTGTGAGGAAATAAATTACAATGAACTAAGAATAGAGCCTCCTACATAGCCGTGAAAACACTCTTTAAACCTTATTAAAGATATCTGCTCTCACCTCGTATTGACTGACCATCTGACGCACTCTACTTGAAGGGGATGCAACGATTACAGTTTCTTGCGTCTGTAGGGGCGAGTGTAGCTCTTCTTGAGAGGGTATTTTTTCTAAAGGTTGCAAAATTACCTCCTCCGCATCACTACCGGCAGCAGTAGGAGCTTCACTTTCTATATCAAAGGCTATCTGAGGATTAAGTCCCAACTCTTGTAAAGGGATCATCCCTACTTCCGTTTCCTGACTTGTTGGATAAATATGAATCTCGAACTGTTCTAAAATAATCCCGGCATCCGCAAAAGCAGTGATGCGAACTGTACCTACATCGCACATTGCTGGGCCATCTGTATGTAATAGGCCCAATGTCTCATTATACGTGAGCCAATAAGGGAGGCTATCTGGAAGAGCTATCCAATTTTTGAGATTTCTTTTGCCACAAAATTTGGATCCATCGATTTTGCTATATAGTTTTGTTTTAAGCCCCTTTTGTGAGATAATGCTCGATTCCACTTCGCGAACATCTTTGGGATCGCAAGAAAGTGGGTAGGAAAATGGTTGTCCCACTGTTAATGTAACATTGTCTTTGACGTACTTTTTGGACAGGTTATAAAACAGAGCTCGTTTTTTATAAAGTCCAAAAAGGGTTGTTGCTGTACTTACAAGAGGAGCAATAATTTTAATAGCAAGTTCTCCAGAAGACATCCCTCCTACAGCAATATTGAACGTGGACGTGGCTTTATCTTGGCCATCGTTTGCTGTCAGCACAATTGTGACAATTCGGTCTTGGTAAAAGTCGGTATCACCAGGTCGTGGTGTGCCAGAAAAAAGAAGAGAGGTTGGATTGAATGTGAGCCAAGATTTAGCGTTGTCAGGTATTGTGGCGCTGTAGGTAAGAGCATCTCCGTCAGCATCTGTAAATACATTTTTCACAGAAGGAGAAAGGAATGAGGAAAACACTGTTGCTTTTTGGGACGAAATGGGATTTGCTTCTTTTGGTGGGTGATTTTGCGAAAATTGTAGTTGCAAAGTTTTTTGGTAACTTTCTCTAAACGTATTTGTGACGTTAACAGTTGTGTCGATAGTTTGACCAGACAGGCCTGCTGGTGGAAGCCCTGAAAAAGTGAGTGTGGATGGATCAAAGACAAGCCAAGGGGGAAGCGGAGTGCCGTTAGCAAGTGCTGCAGAATACGATACTGCAGTTCCCATTGCGCTAAATGCTGAAGGGGGGAAAGTGTAGGTAAAGACTCTACTGGAAACAATCGGTAGTGGGGGGAGTGGGTTATCTACATAAAGTACATACGAGGCTGCAACCAAGCCTTGGTTTCCATCGTTAGCGCTTACTTGCATTACTAATCTGGCAGCATCTGTGCTTGCAGGAATGCCAGCAAATGTCCCTGTACGCGGATTGAATTGCAACCAGGTGGGTAGTGGATCGCCATTTGCTAAACTAGCGCTAAATGTTAAAGGATCGTTATCTGCGTCAATAAACGTGTTTTGATTAATAAAATAGGTATAAAAATCGGCAGCTTTAATGGATTGATTTGGAATAGGCGCATTTAATACTGGATTGTGATCTACTTGCAAAGAAAAAACGGTGGTAACTGTTCCCCCATTTCCATTATTCGCAGTGGCTAAAAGCGAAGATGTTCCTGTCTGATTACCCGTTGGTGTTCCTTTGAGGGATGTGCCATTAAATGAAAGCCATGTTGGCATACCTGTGACTGAAAGTGTTAAGGGATAGTTATTAGGATCTGAAAACGCATTGCTTGGTATTGGGTATGTGTAATTTCTTCCAATTTTTGCGTGTTGCAAGGGGATCTGGTGGCTTACGATTGGAAATTGACCTGCTTGCAAAGTGAACGTATCACTTACCGTCCCTCCGAAGCCATCGTCAGCTATGAGCTTTAAGCTCAGTGACCCAGCATTTGCGGGAGTGGGAGTGCCCGACAATGTCTGATTGGATGGATTGAAGCTCATCCATGCAGGAATTGGTGTGCCGTCTGCTTGAGTAAGTGTATAGGATAACGTTTGCCCATCTGGGTCTGAAAAAGTACCCGCGGGAACTTTGAAGCTAAAAGGTTTATTGATGTTTGCCCCAATGAGTCCAATTGGCGTATTCAATACTGGCGGATGGTTACCAACCACTAATAAAAATGTTGTGCTCACAATTGCTTTTCCATCGGATGCAGATACTTGAATGTTTTGTGTTCCTACGTTGTTTGCATTCGGAACCCCAGAAAATGTTTGCGTTGCCTGATTGAAGTCTAACCAAGGTTGCAAAGGATTGCCATTTGCTAAACTGGCAGAGATTGTCAATGGATCGCCATCAGCATCGCTAAATGTTGTGGAAGGCAGTGGATAAATAAATGGGGTATTGATATTTGCAGCCTGGTTTGCAATAGCATGAGCAACTTTGGGAAAGTGGCTTATATTGATTGTGAAGGTGGTGCTTGCTGTTCCGCCATGCCCATCAAACGCAGTAACTTTTATTGCTACATTGCCTACATTTGCTTGCTGCGGTGTTCCAGAAAATGTACCATTAGAGCCATTGAGCGCAAGCCAGCTAGGTAATGGACTACCATCAGCTAAAGTGGCCGAATATACTAGGGTATCTCCATCAGCATCTGCAAAGGCTGCAGAAGGAATGGTAAAGGAAAACGGCGCTCCGACGTCTGCATACTGCGTGCTGATTGCTACATTCGATGTTGGGAAGTGTTGGATGTTGAGCTGAAAAGTATCAGTAGTTGTTCCTAAATTTCCATTATCAGCTGTAATTTGCACATTCAGTACACCCAAAGCTATTTGAGGGGGTGTTCCAGTAAATTGTCTGGATGCTGAATTGAATGTAAGCCAGCTTGGTAGAGGTAGCCCGTTACTTTGTTTGGCGCTGTAGGACATAGCGTAATTATTGGGATCGACAAAGGTATTTGCGGCAAATGTATAGGAATAAGCGGCACCGATATTTACGGGCTGATTAGGAATAGGGTTGGACACAAAAGGGGCTTGTCCAACAGCAATGTTAAAGTTGGCAGTAACTGCTCCTGCAATATGATCGCTTGCAGTAAGTGCAATCGGATATACACCCCGGTTAGCATCTAGGGGCGTTCCGCTAAATTGCCTTGTTGTGTTTGAAAAGAAGAGCCAAGAGGGAAGATTTCCTACAGAATAATACAAAGCATCATTGTTTTTATCTGCAAAAGTTGTTGTGGGAACTATATAGGTAAATGGGACATTAACATTGATGATTTTATTGGAAATTGTCGTATTGTAATAAGGCGGAGATTGTACAGTTAACTTGAATGGGATCGATGCGGTGCCACCATAATTATTATATGCTGTCAGAACAAATTGATAATCACCGCCATCTGCATTCGCAGGTATGGCAGAAAAATGGAGCTTATCAAGATTTGCTTGGAGAATTTGCACTCCAGAGCTTCCGTCAGCTACATAGATAAATCCGCTGTCGTAATCGGACATATAGCTTTGTCCTGGTGTGTCGTATTTTCCAACTTTTCGAAGATTAGTGGGATCAGACACATCAACAATATAAATGCCATTACTTGAATCAGAAACAAGAGCATAAGGATAAGCTAGCTTAAGGTGCAGATTACTGCTAGACTGATTGAAAGCTCCCAAAACAATCGGGGAAGATGGATTCGATGCATTGAGGATTTTCACCCCATAGGATCCAGAAATATAGAGGAGATCGTTGCGGTAATCGATGCCGTAAGTTTGTCCAGTAGGTCGATACTGGCTGAGTAACTTATAGCCGGTCGGAAGATTGACATCGAAAATGTTGAGTCCTTGCGTTGCTTCTGTGATATACAATAATTCGCCACGTGAGTAGCCATATTGAGGAATATCTATTTGATTGGAAACTCTGCCACGGCTTTCATTAAGCTCAGGGTTGAAAATCCAGAAACCATAATGATTAGGATCGGCAACCAAAACGGTTAAATACTTATCAGAAAGAATGATAGAAGAAGGTGTGCCAGTACCCCCTGGCGAATGAAGCAGATTGGGGTTTGCAAGATTAGAAATGTCATACAGAGTGAGATACAGGCCGCTTGCGGTATATAACAAATTTTTATCAAGCAAGATACTCTGATCGCCATAATAGGGTTGATTGACATTACATGTAGGTGCAAAAGGATTGGTAACAGAACAAAGACCCAAGTTTGGAGGACCAGCAAATGCTAATATGCCATCTTGGGCATCAAGAGACTTCACAGCATAAAAAGGCCCATTAGAAATGGAACTCATCAGCTTTGGCTGAATGGTATTTTGCATCCAATTTGGCAGAGTATGTGTATTTATTGCGGTGAGAGTCAGCTTAAGTTCCCCGTTTCCATATTGATGGAAATAATCTATAGCTGAAATATTCAATGAAAATGGCTGACCACTGAAGGCTGTTTGATTTGCAATAGAGCCGATAATTGACACAGTAAGTCCTGCGGGATTGACGATAGAAATATGAAAATAGGCGTCAATGCTTTGCATTGAAGGGTCCCAAGCCACCACTTTTATAGCGTAATCACCTTCATTTACAGTAATGGGATTCCCAGTGAAGGTTCTTGTGATATTGTTGAAGGTGAGCCATGAAGGAAGCGAGCCGTTTTTTAAAGATGCTTTCATGAAAATGGGATCATTATTTGGATCTTGGAAAGCGTTGGCTGGGATTGTGAGGCTAAATGCTTGACCGGAGGGGTATTGTTTGTCTTGCAGTGGTGTGATGGAAAGAGGGCCCCAAGGGACAATCATTGTAAAATTTGTTGGAGTCCATCCGCTGTGTAAATCGCTCGCTTCAATTGTAACAAGGTGATTACCCACATCGGCGACACCTGCAGTCAAGTAGAGTATCCTTTTTTGCTTGTCTAGCAATGATATTTGCGCATAGGTGGAGCCTACAAAAATGGTGGTGGGAGATACTGCAACAGATTCGGCATTCCATATATTGTTAAAATACCCCACTTCGGTTGCAGAGGCCGGATTGGTAACGTCTATCACTCTCAGTTTGCCGCTGTAATCTGCCGCGTAAATTAAAGATCCTTCTTTGAGGATTTTTTTTGTTGCTCCCTTACTTGGCCAGGTGCCTAGCAGTGTGGGTGTTGCAGGCGTGGAGATATCGATCATGACAATGCCATTTGTGTCGTCGGCTACGTAGGCAATGTTGTTATCGATGAAAACGGCATTTGCGTAGCCATTTGTGTTGTATCCACTGATGAGTGTGGGGGCTGATGGATTTTGAATATTTAGCAATTTGATGCCAGCTGCTCCATCTGCAATCACTGCGATTTGGCCGGTAATAGTAATCCCCTGAGCATCTGTAGTCAGGAAACTCGTTTGCAAAGTTAGCGCTGTAGGGGTGGTGATATTGATGACTTGCACGCCCGAATTCCCATCAGCTACAAAGGCAAAATTTCCTTGAACTGTAACATCTGAGGCAATGCCTGGAGTATCTAATTGGCTGATGATGGTAGGAGCGCTTGGTATTGCAACATTGACTAGAGCAAGCCCAGCTGGACCATCGGCAATATAAAGAGTTCCTCCTTGTTTTTGTAAAGCAAGAGCTTGACCTGGAGTATTTAAAGTGCTAATAGTTTTAGGAGCTGTGGAATTTGCTATGTTCGTTACGCTTAAGCCCGAGAAATAATTGGCCACGTACATGGTAGTACCATCGACTAGAATATCCATTGGAGTGGTAGGATAGGTAACGGTTGAAAACAGGGGATATTCTAAAGTCATCGAAGTGAGAGAATGATTGTATCTAACCCTTAAAACCATTGGATAGCCATCGGGATCAGAAAACAAAACTGCAGGATCAAGAGTAAGTTGGGTAACGCTCCCTCCTGTGGGTACTATTTGATCAGGAATTGGAGTTGTGGCAATTGGTGTGCCATATGCGCCAAGAGCTCCGAGCGCAATAGCTCCAACGGAAGCCATCACAATGGTTTGTAATCTACCAAACATGTGAGCTGGCTGGCAGCGCTGTGGGGCAAGAGGGGTCGTGCACTTAGGCTTTTTAAGCAAAGCTTTTGTCCCAACCACTGCTGTTTTAAGGGTTCGTTTTTGTGGGAGAGTAGTGGGGAGAGTTGGTTGTATTGTCCTGCTAACTTGTGAACCGACTGCTGTCATATTGCCTCCTGGTCTTCAAAGCAAAAGAGGCTAGCATAAAAATGATTTAACCAGTGAATTTTTTTTTTGACAACCAGCAAAAAAATAGGTTACAATTACAATGAGGTCGAAGAAAGAAAATCTGCGACAATCAAAATACAAAGTGCATGGAAACAAAAATAAATTTACAGACAATCCGTAGATTGTATCAAGAAGTTTGGAACCAAAAAAAATTGCATGTGATCGATGAAATTTTTGCAGATGACTTTACCATTCACGCAGCAGATGTCGCGATCAAAGAAAAGGAAGTCTTAAAAAAATTCATCAAAAGCTGGCTAGACGCTTTTCCCGACATTCACCATGAAATTGGCGATTGTGTTGCCGTAGGAAATAAACTTGCGCTGCGCTTTCAAGGTAAGGGCACACATCAAGGCCAATTTCTTGATATTGCGCCAACCCATAAACTCTTCTCGTACACTGGCATGAATTTTGTCTATTTTGAGAGCGCAAAAATTAAAACGCTCTATCTCAATTCAGATATGTACGAACTCATTCATCAGCTTACACAATAGGCATAATGTAATAGAATTTGTTAGGCCAAAGGTACTTGCGTAGCTAATGTTGTTGAGGCTGCAGCAGGCTGTTCATTTTGTCCTCTAGCCCAGGCCGCCAAAGAAGAATAGAACACCCACCCGTGTTTAGGACCCCAGGATGGATTTTTCTTTTGAAGCTCTAGTCCTTTTGCCTCTAATAGGGAATTGAGCTTGGTTAAAGATACAGAAAGATCTGCTTGGAGTTGGACAATCTCTTTTTGCCCAGCCATAAACTCTGTCCCAAAAGGAGTAAGCTGTTTATTTGTCCGAAAATAAGTAGACCCAACCGTTGTGTGAATGAAAAGATCTTGGCATCTTTTCCCCATGGAGTCATCCGTTTCTACCCCAAGTCGTTTGACCACATCAAGAGTCAAAGGATCTAAAGTGGGAGGAATATCTAACATCTGAACGGCTGACTTGTAGATTTCAGCGATAGAGTTACATTTTTTAAGCAAGTTTTCATACGCATCATACTTTTGTATGCAGGTCTTAAACGTTTCTTCGGAAACCGCGTTTGGTTGTGACCATTCTGCAATTTGCTGATCTAAGAGGCTTTTTTCTTCTTTTAATTGTCCACATTTTGCTGCTTCTGCAGTTGCTTCTTCTGCGATTACTGTATAAGATTTCCTTTGAGAAGAATAAAGAAATGGAAAAAGAATGGGACCACTTTTTGATGGATTGAAAAGAGGCTCTTGAGTTCTCGAAGACCGAGGTACGATTGTGTAGTTATTTTTCGCTGATTCTTTCCCTATTCTCGTTCTTTCTTGGTTTATGCGCGGGGTCGAAGCGAAGAGTTGAGATAAACCTATGTGAGTTTTTTGACCTTGGAGTTCAACAAGAATTCCGATTTGTTCAATCGAATCTGCTATGTTAGGCAAATTAGAACAGAACAAATTATGTACTTCGTTCATCTGTTTAAGTCGGCTATTTAGCTGTTGATGTGCATGTCCAAATACTCGATTATAAACAGTCGTTATTTCTTCTAAATTTACGCCCATTCGACTTAAGTAATCCAAAGTTAACCCGTGGAGTTGAGGGGGGGAGAAATCCTTGACTGCATTGCGATACAGAGTACAGGCTTCCTCTGCTCCTTTCTTGACATTTTCATGGTTGATGAGCTCCATCACTAGGCTGGTGAAAGTGTAACGACTTTTGGGTACCTGATGGAATATCATACCGCTTCTAATCTGGTCGGCTCTTTTAGAAAAATATTCAAGGTCCGATTTTTTTTGGGTCATGTTTCCGTGAGCTGGCCAAAGCTCATCGAGCTGTTGTAGTTGGTCTCTATAGAGGAAGGGTTTTGCTGTAGCTGCCATATAAACCTCATGGTTAAATTGGTTTTAACCTAGAAACGGCAGTTCGAGATGGCAAATTAATGCAAGATCTTGAATTAGAATCACTTTGCAATGGGGTGGGACATTCCCAAATGGTGAAGGACCACCCCATTGCAAATGATTCTGGTTCAAGAGATTGCGTTAAGTTGCCGTCTCCAACTGCCGTTTTTAGGTTTAATGAGAATGTTAAGAATATTCTTTTTGTCTAATTCATTAAATAAAAATTTTATGACAATATTGCGCTGGTTAACTCAGAATGTGGCATCTCTTTTGATTCTTTCATCGTTCTTATCGTTGTATCGTTTTTACCGTTGATTTTAAAAAGGTCTTTTGTTGCA
>JABDAE010000113.1 GCA_013289325.1 Chlamydiota bacterium | reverse complement strand
AGCAAATCTGCACAAAAATCCCAAATTTTATCAACCAAAGCGAGTTTCGAAAGAAGTCTATTGAAGAATTACGTCTAAAATACCCTGAAGCTCATCCGAAAAATTACATATCAAGCTAGCATCGGCGAAAATGTCGAAAAGATTAAGTCCAGTGCCTTATGTTCTCCCCATCTCATGGAAGCTGAGGCAAAAAATCTGATATGGCCCTGATATGGCCTATGTATGCGCATGATATTGCAAAAATAGTCAGCTGAATTCTTTTCTTTGGTCTACCCCAGAACGGTCAGGATTTATTTTCCATTTTCTACCCAGCTATAGATGCGGCTGGTAAGATCATCCATATTGCTTAAACAGTGGTTGCCACCATCTATTTCCCAATAAGTCACTTCATTTTCATTGGACTGCAAAGTGCTGACCATATTGTAGCCATGTTCAAGGCTGACTCTATTGTCGGCGGATCCTTGTAAAATTAGTATAGGCAAGTCTCTTCTGATTTTATCTGCAGTTAACAGAGGGTCGCGCCGATCTGCCCACTCATCTAAATTTCCTTTTTCAATTAAGCCAAAATCTTGGATAAACATCGTCTTCATATCGGGACGTTCCCTGATGTATTGACGTATATCGAGTATGCCGCTGAGTGAAACGATTTTGGCAAACTGGGACTGCATTTCAGGATAGCGTGAGAGGAACAAAAACATTTGCATAGCCCCGCGGCTTGGCCCTAACATAATCATTTTTTCTTTTTGTAAATGGATTTGAAGTTTTTCTTCCAGAATAGGGATATAATCAATTAGGTTCTTGATATCATTGACGTCTTCGCCGCCAAATTCATCCCGCCCTTCACTGACAGCGCCACGAAGGGCAGATGAAATCACTGTGTATGTTTCCAGGTTCATCAGCCTGCTAGCAGGGTCTAAGAGAGCAATAAAATTGTTTCCACCTCTTGTAAGAATCATAGTCCGCTGCTTTTGTGGGTTAGGAATGTAGCTGATCAACCCTTTTATCATTAGACCGTCGCTTGGATAGGTGAAGACAAAGATTCGTCTTTCATTAGCTCGGATGGCTGGCTTGCGAGATTCAATGATAAGTGGGCTATTGAGGAGATCGGCGGTGATTTCTCTAATGTCCTCTCCATTTTTCAGATCATAAAATTGGATAAGGTCTTTTGATCTTTCTTTGAGCAGTTCTGTTTCACGTGCAAGAGTATCCTGGTTCTGTTCTACAGATTCAAGGAGGGTGCAGAATGGTAAGAGGATGAGCCATAAATAGCTCAAGATCAACCGGAAATATGTTGTTGATTTTGATGTCATCCAGAAATCTCCTTTAAATGTCTAGGTCTCTCGATTAAAACCGATTTTACTAAATTTGAAATCGTAATTCTACATTTTTATGAAATATGCTAGATCAAATGTTTAGAATATCTTGATTCCTCCCAGAAAAAAACCTATACTGTTCTTCTTCCCCATGGGGTTTTTATATGGAATCATCAAATTCTTTTTCAGAACAAATCCAATTTGCAGACTTTCTCAAAGTGGATATACGTGTAGGTACCATCGTCAAAGTAGAGGACTACCCTGAAGCTAGAAAGCCCGCTTACAAATTGGAGATTGATTTTGGACCATTAGGCAAAAAACGCTCTTCAGCACAAATTACTCAACACTACTCCAAAGATGAGCTGCTAGGAAAACAGGTGATTGCCGTCGTTAACTTTCCTCCAAAGCAAATTGGAAAGTTTGTTTCAGAAGTACTAACACTTGGGTTACCAGATGAAAATGGCTTGGTAGTCCTCTCCCAGCCAACAAGGAAAGTTCCCAATGGAAGCAAACTATTTTAAGAAAGGCCATTCCCCAAAAAGGATCATGATTATTAAAGAATTACGTCTAAAATACCCTGAAGCTCATCCGAAAAATCAAAGCTTTCATTAAGGAATCTCATGACAAATAGCTCTTTAACTTTAACCCGCTACAACACTATTCCGACCGGATATGAAGGAATCCTTTTTAAAGGGATTAGTGATTATGCATTTCAAGAAAAGGGATTACCTCCTATTCAATCCTTTAGCATTTTCATTAAGGATCAAAAACAAACTGTCTTAGGAGGAATTTCCGGAGTTACGTTTTATGGATCTCTTTACATAGATTCTCTCTGGATAGAAAAAACTATCCGTCGTCAAGGCTGGGGAGCAAAATTGATGAGAGAAGCTGAAAAAATTGGAAAAGAGCGAGGAGCTTCTTTTGTTACGCTCAATACCATGGATTGGGAAGGTTTGCCGTTTTACCAAAAACTTGGATATTCCATCGAATTTATGCGAGAAGGTTATGAGAAGGACTCCAAAATGTATATGCTGAGGAGAGCATTATGAAGGGAATGCATGTTGAAGAATCCTTTCCAGGTATTAAAGCTAATATTAGACTTCTTTCGAAACTCGCTTTGGTTGATAATGCCAAATGCGAAGGTCATCTTGATCGTGATTGTTTTGTTTCCAACGAGATCCTGGAAGGGAAAGAAGAGTGATCACGATTTTGACATTGTGACGATTGGCCTGATCTAAAGTGTTCTTTAACACTTCAAAATCAGCTACAGGAATCATCCTAAAAGAATCTGCATCTCCTAAAAGGAAATCCCTTGATTCACTCTGCCATTTATCACAACAAAGCCTGGCAAATTGAATGCCTGCTTCTTTTGCTGCAATAAACCAATCTTCTGTTGGTGTTTTGTTGAAAAAGTTCGCTCCTTTTCGCTGTGTTTGCCAATAGTCTGCATTATTTTCATCTGAACAGCCAAAACTAATGATGAAAACATTGAACATAACAAAGAGTGTAAGCAACAGCCGATTCATTTAAGCAAGTACCTCGGGTCAAAGATTGTATGGTTTTAAGCACTTAACGGACATTTTGCAGCTTTCAAGAGATAGCAGCGTCTCGTCTTTTCTCTTGTCTGTTGTAGGAATGCCATAGCGATGATACTAGCGCATAAGTTGTTCTTAGCCCTATAATAGATAGAGACTATATTGGAAATGAATTTAAATTCCTACAATCAATACGTTGTATCTACCTCCATCTCTTAAAGAGATGAATGAATCTTATCGTTAAATCGTTATACCGTTTCCATCGTTGATCTTTTTACGACGTCGGCTTGGCTGCACTTTTTTGGTCTTCACTTAGCGCCTTGCAGTCCGGCAATGGTCGTTTCTTCCAGCCCAAAAAATTGCGCCGCCTCCAAAGTCAAATTTTCCAACTTTCAACTGAAAGCAGTATATTTTGCTCTCACACGGCGATAATTTTTTGATTACTTACAATAGGAATTTACGTTATCATTCTTTTAACAAGGGAGTACCTTTGGATACCTATGATTTCTGAATTGATAGGAGCTGGAAATAGAACAGCCATTTAAAGATGAAAATATTTCACAACTTCTTTCTCATGTGGATCGGCAATTGCCAAACATTTGGCTGCCGATCCAAGAACTTGCGAGAAGAAAGGGATCAGAAGGTGAGAGAGGCATTCTTAAGTTATTAGATTCAACTGATCCCTATATCCGCTCTTATCTCATCGATAGACTTTCGATTGAAAATAATATTATACCGTACATTTCTAAAGTACGATCTTTACTTCTAGACTCAGATTCAAATGTTATTATTGCCGCATGCAAAGCGATTAGTAAAATAACGGATTCCGATTGTGCAGATTTGTTTTTCAAAATTTTGGCAAATCCTGATCCAAGAGTTCTCTCTGCTGCCATTGAGGCAATTATTTCGCTGAATATAAAATGCCCTCTCTTAGTGTTCTTCAAAATTTTAAGCAAAAGCAACTCCTCATCGGAACTTAAAAAAGTTCTTTTGAATGCTATTCTGACTAGAACTTCTCATGATAACTGGCTAGAAGTATTCGCAGTGTTCTCGAAATTTCCTGGAGGAACTTTTCGCGTTAAAGCTTGCGATCTCTTTCTTCAATATGGATCGATTTTTGAGCTAGAGCTCCTCACAGCTCTTAAGCAAGATATAGATCCACATGTGAGAGCAGCTGCATTTCGAGCCGTTTCGCACTTTGATAAGATCGTGTAAATGATTGGGGACGGGCCATGATTGATTCCTGATATGTTTTTTACAAAAACACCAAGAGGAGAAGAAAACTATGAAATTTATACTTGCAAATTATTGATTAATAATTTATAGTTTTTTTTTGTGATTTTTTATAAATTAAAATATGGTTTTTATTCATGACCTCTACTTTTACTTTTATCATGGTCTCTACTCTTACTCTTATCATGGCCTCTACTTCTATCATGGCCTCTGCTCTTAGTTTTTCCTCGCTTCCCGAATTAGAGGATTGTCTACTTCATTTTCATATTGATTCCAATCTTTGGAACGGGGTCAAGCCGAGTAATCTCCTTGCAGACATTCAAAAGGGGGAATCAGTTTTGGAGATAGAGGAGGATCAGCTGTACCGAAGAGTCAACGTTGTCAGCGTCTACTGTTATTTCACCAACGATAACAATGAGAAAATGCGCCTTGTCGAAGAGAAGCAGATTATGCCCGATGGAAAGATGCGCCTACGCGGCTACACTTTCGTTTCCGAAACGATGAAAAAGGGAGAGAGCCCGCAACAAGCGGCAAGGCGCGGTCTAGCAGAAGAGCTGCAAATTTCCGATCCTGAGCTTCAGTTTGAGGTTCTTAATGATGAAAAAATAACGAAAGAGTCTACCACCTTTGTGGGGATCAACACTCACTATCTGATTCACTACTTAAAAACAGAGATTCCTCTCCGCCATTTCAAAGAGCACTATGTCGAAATGGAAAATGGGGTCGAAACACACTTTAAGTGGGAGAGGGTGTAAACGTAAAGAGGACCGGTATTAAATTTTAATCCATGTAAAAAGTGTACTTTTATCTTCCTGCACTTCAGTGTATGAACTTTTATAAAGCGACTTAGGGATTTCGCAAGAAAAAAAATATTTATTATAGCTACATTGAATACCCTTATAACTTGGGGACTCTTTCTTTTCGAATGTATTTTCTTCCGTTAATGGCACGACATGAACTTCTGGGCCTGCAATTTGTAGCTCTTCAGCTAACCCTCTTTTTGCGCACTCTTCCGGAAGCTCATTTGGCTGCAATTTTTCGGCGACGTATTTATGGCCGCGCGGACGCACTATTCCATTTTTAAAAATTTGACTTTCTTCAATAAGTTGAAAACGCTCGCCTTGATCATCTGTGTGAAAACACTTAATTGAAACAACATCGACGCGGCGATGTAACTTTTCATCTTCAATTCCAAGAATACATTCCCCATTTTTTATTTCACCGTATAAAGCTGAAACACTTTTGATCCATTCATTCGGTTTGATATCTGGAAATCTACTCAGCAAAAGACACAGGTCTTCTTCACAATTTACAATAATCGGAGAAAAACAAGAGTTGTTCATAAAAAAACCATAAATTAAAATATTAAAAATATAATGATATAACATAATCAATTAACAATACACGAAATTTTTAGAAGAAGAAAAAAAATCATCGCACGTCATATGTTTGAAAATGGCCCAGCTCCCCCCCAAAGGATATGAGATGGGCTCATCATTTGACAGCGCTTTGCGCAGGGCTGAATAAGGCTGCGTCCTGCGATGGTATCATCGTTACCCTGAAGCAGCACGCCTGGTACTTTAGTGTCACCCATCGCAAAACTTATTTTCTCCTATATAATTAATTACCGCTTGTTCCTCATTTTTTTGTTGATCGAGGACATGCAAATGAAATTTAGGGTTGTCATTGACAAGGGATTGAAATTTCGATTGCAGTGTCCAGCTCTCTGTATTAAGGTTCTTATATTTGCTGCAAGCTTCAAGAAAAGCCCCGGCTGCCAATAAAAACGCTTGGCTCGATACTTGATCGGTGTGAAGAATTCTATAGGTAAAGGAGACAAAAACTTCACATTTTTCATGTACTGGAGAGGGATTCAAATGGTTGCCACTATATCCGATTCCAAGAATTGGCAATAGCTGATCGCCTTGTTTTTGTTTCAATCGATTGGCCCACTCAATACATTTTCCTAATTCTTGATCAAAAATGGGATAAATTCGATTAAGCAAGGCTTGGCTCTCTTCATTAGGAGTAAACGGCAGGTTTTCTTTGCCATGCAGCCGGATGTAATTGCGGATTTTAAAATCTTGCATTCGCTTCTTCATTTCGTCTGAAATGACTATATCTTTTAAAAGATAGCGAAAAAGGGATTCTACAAAACCTGTTTGGACAGAATATTCAATAAGATTTCGTTGAGGTTGAGGTTGCGCGTTGCAATGCTGCTCCCACTGATCGGTACTCGCAAATAATAGAGAGGGAAGAGCCGCTCTTAAGGCTTTAAAGGAATCAGCAAATTGGATAAACCCATTTAAAACGTACTCTAAGGAATGGATAACTTGTTCGGCTGCTTCAAAACGTTCAACCCGTTTTTTAGTTTCTGAAAGAGACTCTGCCATCACAGCCCCATCCAATGAGGCATGAGAGTGACCAAAGTTATGTGCCACATCAAAACGCCCCACATCAAAACGCCATTGAGGGCTTCTTTGAAGACAGATATAATCCTCAATCAAACGATCAAAAATCATCAAAAGTTCTGGCTTATGAGGTCTAATGGGATCAGGGATCATTTCTCCGGGAAATGACCATCAATTGAAAGAGGTCTGTAAGACGGACGCCATTGCGTGAACATGGACAAAAAATAACATATACTCAAGCCATCTGAATCCTGGAAGCAGTATATTTCATTCCAGTTATTAAGGTTCATCACCAAAGGTAAAGGCATAGGCTGAAACGCCATCGGGTGTTATTAAGGATACTTTATGACGACCATACTCACCTTTAAGGTTTAAAATATCGTATTTACGAGGTCCATGCACTATAAGGCTTCCTTGAGCATTCATATCAGCTGTATAGTACTTCTGGGGTAAGGGTAAGTCATCTAAGAGAACTTTGACAGCCTGAGGTGTTGAAGAGTCCATGACGAGATAAACACGAGAGGCGATAAAATTTAACTCTAATGCACTTGTGTTGCTTTTTGAAGTAATCTTTTCTTGATCAGCCAACCAGTTTCCCTTCAAACCGACGCGATTTTCTTTAAGCGGTGGTTGATAAGCATAGGAAGTAGTTTTTTGCGTGACAAGAGATAGACCTGGTTGATAGTGCTCACCTCGAAAGTTTCCCAGATAGGTCTCTGGAGTAGTTGTCCGGGATCGATTCGGCTTATCTTTTGCAGCAATGGGAAGCATCCCTAAGAGATTGCGAATGGCATTTTCAGTCTCCATATAGCCGCCTTCTCCAAAATGTACCTGCCTCACAATGCCTTTTTGATCGATAAGATAATGAGCTGGCCAATAATGGTTGCCAAATGCTTGCCATGTTTTGTATCCATTATCTAAAGCAACAGGATAAAGAAGATGAAAGCGCTCAGTGGCTTTTTTGACATGATCCACCTCTTTTTCGAACTCAAATTCTGGAGTGTGAATACCGATGATGATAAGTCCTTTGTCTTTGTATTTGTCATGCCAATTTGTCAAATAGGGCAAAGTGCGAATACAATTGATGCAACTGTAGGTCCAAAAATCGATTAAGACGACTTTTCCTTTTAGTTCCCCAATTGTCAAAGGGGTGCTGTTGATCCAATTGGTGAGGCCTGCAAATTTAGGAGCTGGAGTTATATTAGGTAACTCCATCCCTTGCTCTTTTTTCAAGGCCGCAACATTTGACTCAAGAAAAGGGGATATGGGTCTTAGCTTATTCAGCTCTTTTTCAACGCTTGCATGATTTTCAATTTGAAAGGAAGGGATGTATTGGATGGCAAATTGTTGCAGCATAACCTCGAAATTAAAAAACAATCCAACAGCCGTTAGCACCATCAGAGCGCCAAAACATTTTTTGATTTTCTCGGTATGTCTGGATAAGGAGGGGATCTTTGTCAAAGTTCGTCTTCCCCCGTAAGCAATTAAAAATAAAGGGATTCCAGTTCCTAAGCTATAGGTTAAAGTCAATAAAACCACCTCAGCGGTGACTTGTTGGGTGGCAACAAGCGTAGTCACTGCGGCTAAAATTGGTCCAGCGCAAGGTGTCCAGACAAGTCCTAACGCAGATCCAAGTAACAACCCACCAGCAAATCCCGAGCTTTTCTCTCTCCTTTGCAGTTGAGAGCCCAAATGGCCGATAGAGGAGGTGGAAAAGGCAAAATGATTGCTTAAATAAGGAAATAGCATCACTATTCCAAATAGACCGATCGTGAGGATTGCGATGTAGCGCAATAAGGTAGCTGATAGGCCTAAGACACGTACAAAAAAGGTCAGAGCCAGAGTAAAAAAGGCAAAACTGAGCACCAAGCCAATGATCACACCAAGCGGTCTATAGCGACCTTTGCCAATCCCTGCCGACAAAATGGCTGGAAGTAAAGGAAGCACACAAGGGGATAAAACGGTGACAATTCCAGCTAAAAATGAAAAAAAATATAAGATGGTCATTTTCCCTCAATTATATTTCATAACGCGTTCGGCTCCTTCACTTTGTTGCAATCTAATGGATTATTTTGCAGCTGCTTTTCAGTCATAAGCATATCAAAGGCTGCAGAGTATTAGATGACATCAAAGTGCTCAAAAAGCCTTGTATCGCAAGTTTAGGCTATAAAAGAGGCTTTATTTCACCGCCAGTTACAGGCTCTTTGGCTTTACCGAAAAAAGCTTTCATTCTGTTATAAGCAGCTGTAGTGCGCGCTTGAATGCCTTCTGGATTTTTGTTATAAACGCCCTTAAATGTTCCATAACTTGTTGAACTTACTGATCCTACAGACCCCATTGATTCAGACCCCGATGAATTTGTGGGGCCAATTGGTGGAGTAC
>JABDAE010000112.1 GCA_013289325.1 Chlamydiota bacterium | reverse complement strand
CTCTTTTGTCACACATTCAGAAGAAATACGGCGTATTCTGAATGGTACTATCTGGTCGTTATGCCCGCCTGAATTCGATCCTCCATATAACCTTAAAGCTTGGGATATCTGCCAACTTGTACAGGGGACAAAAGATGGGTTCCCTGAAAATGGAGAAGAGAGTTCATGCGATTCAGGGCCAGATCCGCCACATTGTGATTACAGCGATCTGCCTCATTCAGACGAGTATATCGATCCACCTCATAGGGATGATTAATATTCTTCTTAAAAAAATTCATTGCTTTGCAGTGAACTACTACCCCCATGCCTTAATCATCAAGATTTATGTCATATATTTCGAAAATGCCTGCGAAATACTCCAAGGAACACTGCTTTTTTGGAAAGACAGATAAAATCGCCTCAAAAGTGGACAATTGGGTCAATGAGGTCAGAAGTCTTTCCCCGGGGAAAAGACTTCTGACCCCATTGTTTTTCCTATCCTTCAGCAGCTACCTTTGGCGCTTTTTCTAACACCTCGATTGCAGAAACGACAAAAGTACTCTGGGGATATACTGTAGGGCTTATTCCGATGGCATGGGTCTTAATGCTTGCGCCTGCTTTTTATGCTCAAGGAAACTACAAAACCCCTTCCTTTGCAGCAAGTCTTTCTGTACTTGTCAATATGGGATTAAATGCGCTGCTAGTTTTTGGATTAGAACTAGGGGCAACAAGCATTGCCATTGCCACAAGTGCTGCAGCTTTTATCAACTGCTTTTGGCTACTTACCAAGCTAAAAACTCTTACAAAGGAGCCCTCTCACCTATTCCAAAAAAGCATAGGCACATTAAGCCGCTTAAGCCTTTCTGCCTTTTTAGCCGCTTTTTTCACTATAGCCTTAAAAGTTTATTTTTCTTACGAAGTGACAAGTTACGCCATCTTATTAGGAAAAATCCCAAACTACTCCGAAAAAAGCCTTCACACTCTTTTTCAGTTAGGTATTGAAGGTTCCTTTTTCCTTCTTTGCTTTTTCTTCTTTACTTTTCTTTTTCAAAGGTCTGATCTTTTGATTTCGGTGCAGAGACTCCGGAATTAATCCTGATTGCGCCGTTTTTTCAGTAAAAGCGTACTTTTCCCTAATAAAATCATGCGATCTGAGAAGCTTTTCGAGCTAAAAACGGATTTATACCCAAATAACTTCAAGAATTGTTTTTTGGCAAAGAGAAAACTCCCGCGATCAAACGATCGAAATCGACCCCATATTATAATATTGGGTCGATTTCGATCGTTCGATCCCGGGGTTTTCTCAAAGCCAAAAATCCAATTCTTGAAGTTATTTGGGTATAAATTTGTTGTCATTGTTGCAAAAAAAAGCTCTCAAATGACTGCCTGTATCGTCCAAATTGCGGCTTTAACCCCTTGGATTTGATATGGGATAAAAGTGTGCCTTCTGCTCTAGTGGGCCTGTCAAAAAGTTCTGAGGATTATACCACGTAGAGAGATCAGCGCTAAATAAAAACGATTCCCGATTCAATTTCATATAGCAGGTTTTGTGTATTTTGATTTTGTAGAGCGAAGTATTGTCAAATTCTAATACAAAAGATATTCCATCAATTGATTGAGAAATGGGCACTTCAGCCCCTTCTGTCAACTCAATGACCATTTTATGCCCTTCATCAACAAAGAATTCCTCCATCATTTCTGAGGTCACTTCCATAATGGGAATGATCCTCATCGCATTATCAGAGCAGCTCTTACACTCTTGATCTGAAGCAAATACTGTTGTTAACACTAACAAGGAAGTGATTAATGTAGCTGCAAAAATATTTCTCATGAGGCCTCCTCTATTGCATTTATAGGTTTCTGAAGTTTTAAGATACAATAGAGGTTATATTTCCTCAAACGTATACCCAAACAACTTCAAAATTTGGTTTTTGGCAAAGAAAAAGCTCCCGCAATCAAACGATCGGAATCGATCCCATATTATAATATGGGATCGATTCCGATCGTTTGATTGCGGGGTTTTCTCAAAGCCAAAAATCCAATTCTTGAAGTTATTTGGATATAACCTCCCAAGTGCAATTCCCCTGAATTTGATAAGGCTCTTGGCCGAAAAGAACCGGTTCTTTTGTAATGGAAATCAATAAAAGAACCGGTTCTTTTTATATACAACAAAACCTATCTCATATAAAATCGGGTAAGAGGTAGGCAATGAAGAGAGAAAGACTAACATTTTTGCAGGAATGGCATAAGAGCTCCGCGAGAAAACCTCTTGTCATGCGAGGCGCAAGGCAGGTGGGAAAGACATGGCTTGTACGGCATTTTGCAGAAATAGAAAATCTGACGTTACTGGAAATTAATTTTGAACATCATCCAGCTTTTGCGACATTATTTAGCTCAAATGATCCTTCAGAAATTCTTTTACTCCTTGAAGCGCGTTTTAATAGATCCATAAATCCTAAACAGTCTCTACTTTTTTTAGATGAGATTCAGGTATTTCCTGAGCTACTTGCAAAATTGCGTTGGTTTGCTGAAGAGATGCCAGAACTTGCTCTGATTGCAACTGGATCCCTTTTAGAGTTTGTCTTAAAGCAACATACATTTAGTATGCCTGTAGGAAGAATCACCTACATGCATTTAGAGCCATTATCGTTTGATGAGTTTCTCATCGCACAAGGTCAAACATCTATCGTACAGTATCTAGATGCATACACACTGAATAAAGCCGTTCCACCTGTCATTCACGAAAAACTCATGCAGTTTATGAAGGAATACATGATCGTAGGTGGATTACCAGCGGCTGTTATTGCCTGGGCAGAACACCGTTCTCCTTCTGATATTCATCAAGTTCACACAAACCTTTTAGCAACCTATCGAGACGACTTTGCAAAGTATCGAGAACAAATTCCCATTGAGAGACTTGAAGAGGTGCTTGTATCGGTTCCAAGACAGTTATCAAAACGCTTTATCTACAGAAATGCAAATTCAGAAGTAAGTAGTGAAAGTGTCAAAAAAGCCTTTTCGCTAATTTCACAAGCAAAAATATGCCACCCCATTAAAAGTACAGCTGCAAACGGAATTCCTCTTGGCGCAGAAGTAAATGATAAGTTTTTCAAATCTTTATTTATCGATGTTGGATTGTGTTCAAGTGCTTTAGGGCTGGCTCTCCATCAACTTGTAGCTCTTGATGAACTAGTTCTCGTCAATAACGGAGCGATCGCAGAACAAATCGTAGGTCAAGCACTTAGATTGCTTTTTCCGGCCTACCAAGAGCCATGTCTTTATTACTGGCAACGCGAACAAAAGGGTTCGGATGCAGAAATCGATTATATCCTGCAGCATGAAACAAAAGTGATTCCCATTGAAGTGAAAGCGGGTAGTGCTGGAAGCCTAAAGTCATTGCACCTCTTTATGGGATTAAAGGAGTACTCTCTTGCCGTTCGCATCAATTCAAACACTCCAAGCGTTAGTAAAATAGACGTTGTAAACTCGCTAAAAAATCCAGTCACTTACACCCTACTTTCGATTCCAATGTACATGATTTCACGACTCCATAAGCTCATTGACATGGTGGAGTAAGTGGCTACTCATGCTTCCTCAAATGATGTAAAATATTCATTGACAATGGGTTAAATATCATGCTACGATATAACGTAGAGGAGAAAATCTCATGTCTTTAATTGATAATATACGCTTGGTAACAAGTTTTGTACAAAAGACAAAGGATGAGCAGCAAAAACAAGAAAACATCGACTCCTGCCTACAAGCTATTGAAGTCATTGCCAAAGAAAGACAAGATTTAGAACAACTCCCAGCAAATGATATTCTCAATCTCGTTTATGCATGCACAAAACTTGAACCCAGTCCTGCAATAAACGCCATCATATCGCGCAGCCTCAATCTCAAGATTCAAGAAACTACTCTACTCAAATATGCTTATGAGCAAGGGGCTCAAACGATTTTTTCTCTTTTTTTAAAGCACAAAGACCTCCCTGCAGAGAGTCTAAAATCCGATTACAGCAAAAAAGAATCAGATGAAAGCGATAGTTCAGATGATGAATACCGTTTACGTTTAGGACGTTTTCGCTTTAATCCAAGCTCTAGCTCGTGCGATACAGATGAAGAAATGGCCTCCTCTGATGATAACGAGACAATAAAAGAGCCTGTAAACACCTCAGCTACACAACCCCCTTTGCCTGAGGTAGAAAAAAACTATACCGCCGTGCATTGGGCATGCGAACATGGCCGCCTCGATGTGCTCGCCGCCCTTTTAGAACGCCCTGATTTGCCGCCTGAGTGCTTTCTTGCTGATAAAAACGGCAATACCCCTCTCCATCTGGCCTGTGCTGGTAGAGACAATGAAGCCATTGTCAACCTACTTTTGAGCTATCCTCATCTTCCAATAGAGTGCTTGGCACAAAACAATCGGGGGTTAAATCCATTAGATCTTGCCTACGGTGATCTCCTCCCCAATCACAAGATAATTGAAGCGCTTTTTCGCTATCCAGATCTTCCAAAAGAGTATTTTTCCTACAAAGTAGGCGGTAATACAGCCTTCTACAGAGCCTGTGAAAAAGGCCATTGGGACCTTGCCAACACCATTTTAGCTCACCGCCATTTTTCAAACGATTGCTTAGCGCCAAATAGATTTGATATTACTCCCTTGCACCTCTTATGTCAAAAAGGGCCTCAAGAAGCATTTAAAATGCTTAAAACACTTCTAAAACGAGAAAATCTACCTAACGAATGCTTTTCTCCAGAAAATGGGGGTTTATCTCTTTTGCACTATGCCTCTGCAAGTGGGAATAAACAAGTGCTAAGCGAGCTTTTGAATCATTCAAGCTTAAATGAAAATAGCTTTGCTGCGGACAATGAGGGACGCACTCCTCTACATTTTGCTGTACAATACAAAAACAAGGATACAATTGTACTCCTTTTAAATTATCAAAAATTACCAAAAACATGCTTTGCTCAAGATAAAATAGGAGCCACCCCTCTTTATTATGCTTGTCAAAACAATCTGTACGAGGTGTTTTTTCAGTGCCCAACGTTGCCTAAAGAATGCTTTGCACCCTTTTTAGGTAATATCACTTTCTTTGACTATGCTTTAAAAAAGGGACAAGAACCTATCGTACTTGCCTTATTACGGCATAGACTTTTACTAGAAGAATTCTATTTCTCTAAAGATGGCAAAAGTAACGCTTTCTATAGAGCCTTAGAAAATGAATCTTGGCCTCTTGTCCAAGCCATTTTAGAAGACCCTCATGTATCCGAAGATTACCTTAAATCACATGTTTCGGGCGTTACTCCCTTGCACCTTTTATGCCAAAAAAACTCTCCTGAAGCGCTGAGTGTCCTCACAATTATTTTACAATGCAAAAACCTGCCAAATGAATGCTTTTTTCCCGATAAGGAAGGACGATCGCCTCTACACCACGCAGTGTTATCTAAGAATAAAGAGGCTATCACTGCTCTTTTAAACTACGACGAATTGTCACCCATTTGTTTTGCGCAAGATAATGATAAAAAAACGCCTCTTTATTATGCTTGTAAAAGCATTTATGTAAAATCGCCATTTGGTGGTAAAGTTTATAAGGACCTCTCACCAAAAAACAACCTTCTCTTAGTGTTTTTGCAGATTCCTTATCTACCCAAAGAATGCTTTGGCCCTATTATTGGCAATTCGACATGTTTTGAATATGCTTGGTATGATGATGCTATTTTATTGCCCTTATTACAATACAAAGACTTACCAAGCGACTTTTTTGAAAGTAAACCATGGGAAGAACTAGAATCTACGCCCTTACACGAACTTTGCAATAGGTGGCATACACCACCCGCTCTTGAAGCACTTTTGAAATGCAAAAACTTACAAAAAATATTTTTTGAGCCAAATAAAGCAGGCTTTGTTCCCCTTAAATGGGCAATGGGCGCAAAAGATGCCACTTTTGCGATTCTCATACTTGAACAAATGAGCCGTCTCTACTCTCTTGATGAACTTGCCCTCTTTCTCACCACTCACAAACTAATGAACATGAAGTATATCCAAATCGCTTTGCAAAAGGTTTTTAACGAGGAAGAGCGCTTACTTTTTGCACCTTTTGAACTCAATACACTTCACTACACATTCCCCGTCAAAGAAATGGTGCCTCCTCCAGCAGCCCTTGATGCACATGGCTATTTCCAGAATACCTATACAGATGACGAACTTAAAATGAAGTGCGCAAATGAAGAAGTGGATATCTTTAACCTTGCCGGTTTATCAAAAGAAGAATACGAGCAAAATCCTGACCATGTTCTCTTAGATCCAAATAAAAGATTGCGCCTTACACGTTCTGTTTTCTACAGTGAAAAACTTTTGATCCCTTTACAAGAGACACAAGTAAAGGACCATACAGCAGATAATTACCTATCAAAATCTGCCTGTGATAATTTTGGACAACAACTTAGTAAAAGCGAAATGATAGCCCGAATGCATGCCTTCATTAGTCATTTAGTGCAGCATACACACATCACCAATACCCCGCTTGCAGGAGAAGAAGTCGATGAGGGAGGCATAGATTCACTGGATAGATTTTGGAATGATTACGAGCGCTACCCTGTAAAGATTCTTGAACTTTTAGAAGAGCTGCAAAAGCCTTCTTATTACATCAACGCAATCGCCCCCTTTGCCATTGCTGGAGGAGAGTGCAGCACCCGCTACTTTACAGAATCTAAACAAGTCTACGTCAGACTCTATAGAGAGCTACACCCAGAAGTTTCCCCGCTTGGATTTAAAGACCTAATGGCTAGTGAGCTACAAAAGAAACGCCTTGAAGAGATCTCGAAAATGGCCATCGAAACAACAAATGCTCACTTTCAGGTGGCAATCTCATTAACCACACACCTTTAACCCCTATATCTTTCAACACTTGCCCCTATCTACGCTTTGCCCTCTGATAACTTTCCAGACCCAAATTATTATTATTTGACCATGTTTTATGCCACCCAGCACACGTTTACTCCTGAGACAAGAGATGCTCTTCTCCTTGCATTGCTAGAGGGAGGAGAACAAGAAAGGCAAGCGTCTGAACAAGTCATCTACGAAGCCTTTATAAGAGTAAGTACACAGTTATTTGAGTCCAAATACTATAATGGCAAAGTTCTTTATAAATCTGCCTTAAGGACGTTAAATGCAAGAGAGAGTGAAGATGATTTCCCTGAATTTCTTACACAAACATTGCACGAGCTTTTCCGTCCCTTGATTTTAGACCTTATTCTTGAGCCAAAAAAGGCCAAAAGTCCTCTTGAAATGCTTTTTGTCCGCACCCTTTCAACCGTTGTCCAATTTATTGACATCGATGATTTTGCAAAGGTGCAAGATGCCTTAAAAAGAAAAACCTGAAAGCTTTGATCGAGTTTTTTGGGCCTTTTCAGGACATTCATCCTGAAGATGAGGAACAAGTTATAACGAGGGCTCAAGACGCTCTCTTAAGAGCTTGCTGTAGTGAAATCGTGAGAACCCAATCAGAAACACATAATGACAAAAAACTCCATCTCAAACCCCTTTTCTTCCTTATGTGGCTTAAACATGAAGGCTTCTTGGTCTAATCTTTATACCCAAACAACTTCAAAACATAGAAAGTTACCAATCAGCAGCTTAGTCTGAAAATATTTGATGCAGGTGGAGTTGGGGATGATGGGGGTAAAGCTCTTTGTTGAAAACAACCACAAGATTTTGGCCTCTCACCTCCCAAGTACAATTTCCCTGAATTTGATAAGGCTCTTGGCTGTCCTCTTGATCTTCCAATGAAACCTTGGTCAGACTCAAAGCCTCTGTTTTAAGATTTTCATAGGTTTTTGCATTGGTTAGCGGAACAAATTGCATGTGATAAATCTTATTCTGGTCTATTCCAAAATAGATATTTCCATGAAGCTTCTTTGAACCTTGAATAAGCAAGCAAAAAACCCCAAACCCTCTATCGGTAGGGAAGGTGTAGTTTTGACGTCGCCTCTCATCGTCAAAAACGGTTTGTAATCCAGGAAAACTATGATGAGTGAATTGTTCTTGTAGAGCGTTTTTATCCAAGTATTTGTATTGAAAAACCCTGACACCATTGATTCTGTCGCTAAACCCCCTGATTTCCTTAAAATCGACTTCATCTCCAGCCTTCCACCATCGATAGACTCTTCGATCTACTCTGATCGTCTTTTCTATAAGGGAGGTGCTGATCTCTTGCATCTCACTATTTTCTTGCAACTCTTTAAGAGGGTTCTTTTCAAAAAACTGCTGATTACTAGCTCCTTCTACGGTAGCTACGGAGGATTTTTTTTCTTTTTTTTGGGGTGTATTTTGTGCAAATAGTGCTTCTAATTGCTTATCGGTTAAAGGCTTGTCCTTCTTATTCAAAGCCTTCACTGCCTGCACGACAGACTCAACGGTTTTGTCAAATGCAAGAGTTATTTTCTTCGATATGGCTGCAATTTTCATCTTAACAGCCCGATCGTTAGGTATATCCATACCAAGTTCTCGCATCTCTTGTGTTAGCGTAAGAACACCCCTTGATTCCGTGTCATGGATAGCTTGAATATATTGTCCAATAGGAGATTCAAAATGTGCTTCGATAATGGGGAGATAATACCGTCCAATATTCATAGCTGCAGCTGTTGCGGAATATTCGCGCCTTGCATTTGCTATTGCATCGGTCACGAATTTTCTAGCCTCATACCCACAACCAGGCGCCAATAACTGCGCTTGCCTCTGTAGTTTTTTTTTATCCTTAATCAATTGTTGGCTGAAAGAATCCTCTAATGGATCCATAAATTGACGTGTTGCCAATTCAAAAAATTTATCCACGGCTAGTTTGTAGATGTTTTCATCCTTTTTGGTAAGACTTGACTTTTTGGCTGCAAAAAGATCTGTACGCATCGTTTCCCAAAATACAAAAGATTCTTCAAGTGGGGCTGCCATTATTTTTTACTCCATCTAAATCAAGA
>JABDAE010000111.1 GCA_013289325.1 Chlamydiota bacterium | reverse complement strand
AGCTAGAGGATCTCAACAGTCTCAAATCCTGATCAGCCTTTCGATCACCGCCTTAAGTGCGAGCGATGCCAAGGCAAGAAGAGCTGCAGCAGAACGCTTAACCAAAAGCACAGCTACAGAGCTACAAACAGAGGCGGAAAATGCGCTTGCCGAGTCGATGACGGCGTTGGTTCGCACCTATGACTTCTCGAAAGAATCGTTGGTCAAATCGGCAGCTTCAAGAACTCTAGCCATACTCGCCTCTACAGACACCTGTGAAGGGGAGACCATTCGAGCAGCAAGGGCGATCAGACCTCTCTTAGAAGCTCTTAACGCCAAAGAGAAGAGCACAAGAGAGCTTGCAGGAGGAGGCTTTAGCCAAGCTCTTGAATTCAGATTTTATTGGAGCGAGTGACTCATAGAAGACATAGTCTATCTTATCAGAGAAGCATCATGGAAGGATTTGTAATCTCGGCAAATTCCGGTGATGAACGGATGGAAGAGAAATCTTGTGATTTGATTTTGAAACTTTTCGATAAGAAGCAGAATCTCGAAGGATCGTGCCCGGAAGAGTTAGTTGCCATCGAAGGATTAATCGATGCCCTATTCATGGCATTTAAATTCGACTACGCAAAAAGAGCTGTTTGGGCTTTGATGGGCTTAGCCAACTCCAAAGAAGATCTAGCGATTATATCAAAACTTGAGGATCTGATCCAGAGGCTGTCTCAATCGTCGATCTCCAACGACCCAGAAGAACAGCATCACCTCCTCATCCTCTTGGGGAAAATAAAACCCACGCGACCCAATATCATTTTGGAGCAAGGCTTCATTAGACTTCTTGCGTAATTAAAGTTTTCAGCATACTCTCCTCTTTCAAGAACAAAAAAATGAAAACAATATCCAAAAAGATCGAGGTATTTTATGACTAACTCACCTCTGTTATTAAGATGGCATGGTGCGCGGTGATGGCTCTACCCGATTCTGTAATGATTGTCGGATGAGAAACTTTTGCCTTATCACATTCTTTTGCAATCGTTGAGACGACTTCTCTTGCATATTCCTCTATTGTGTAGCTAATGGAGGAGTCTAAATTAGTATGTTAATCGAAAACGTCATCCCATGCGTTTCTATGAGACAATTTGTGATCAGTTTTCCCATGAGAATACGCCATTATTTGCTGACTCAAAATATTCTTCAAATCTTTTAAAGGCGGCAGCCCAGAGCTAAGCCGAATTTTGTTGATTTCTTGAAGTCTAGCGGGAATCCCTCCATTTAGCCATATAACCAGTTGCCAGGGGCTTTTGGATTATCGCTAAAATAATATTCCAAAGAAAGATGTTGGTATTGATCCTTAGTAAGATATCCATGACCGGCAGTGTCTAATTGCTTGAAAGCGTCTTCAGCAGTAGCTTGGGCTATGCCGCGATGTTGTAAGAATTTGACGTATTCCTTACTGCTGATTTTTCCGTGGTGGTTATGATCGAGAAAATCAAAACTGTCTCCTGCTATCTTTTTCGTGGTTTGCATGAGTTTCTCATCATCATGTTTTGAGGCATGAGAACGTTTATCGAGATATTCATCCAACACGATGATGCCCTTATCACCATTACCCATGGCATTGGATAGCGAAACCCAGTTTTCCTCTTTAGCAGCCATCATACGTTTATATTCGGTCGATCCAGACTTTATACCTAGCGAAGCAGCTTTAAGTTTTGCAGGCTGCAAAAAATCATCAAGCTCAAGAACCCCATCGCGATTTGTATCGTAACGGTAAAAATTAAGAATGAGTTTTCGTTTTAACACTGCTGACAACATATATTTCTCCTAAACAATTTCATGAAGATAACAATTCTTTGTGATATCATAAAAAAAATATATATTCAAGGTCTTTTTATGTTCTTTTTTATGTTATACACAAACAACCTCAATTTTTTGTACGCGTTCACTGAATTGAAGCTTGTGCCCGCAGAAGAGAAGCCTCCAAAAGGAGAAGACCCTGTAATTTGGATTTTGATAACAGATTTGCCAATAGGGACATTAGAAGATGTCAGCAAAATTATCGAATATTATTTATGTCGTTGGCAAATCGAGTTGTTTTTTTTCTTGCTGCTAAATTTTTTACTGCATACTCTGCGGGCATGAAATTAGCAACTCCTTAGAATGCGTACTTCAGGTAAGGATTGTAAAATCTATTTATGATATTAACATGATGACATTTATTTCCCGTGATTTCGTGAAATTTGTCCTTATCATGGCCCTGCTGATGATGCCGGCAATGGGATTCATGCTAGGTCTCAATGCGCTTTCTTCCTTGTTGGTGAAACGGGCGGGGATTCAATATCTGCCCTATGTTTATATTTTGACGAGCCTATTCAATATTGCGGGCAGTATTATTTTTCTTTTATTTGCAGATCGTGCAACACGGTCTAAAATGATTATTTTCTTGTTTTTCATTTCTGGTCTTTTATTGCTTGGGGTAAGATATTTAATTCCAAACGAGTTTTCAGAAACTCCAGAACTGACCTTGACGCTAGCACTTTTTTTTATTATCGCTTATTTTGTCCTGGGTTTTTTCATGTCAGCCCTTAATACTCAAATTTGGACGTTGATTAATGACATTTATCGTCCAAACAAGGCAAAAAAATTGTTTCCTTTTTTCTCTTCGGCTTGGTTAGTAGGAGGAGGAATCGGGGGCGTTCTTGTTCATCTATTGGTGCCTATATTGGGTGTTACAAACTTGATCTTGGCTTGGGGATGTTTTCAGCTAGGAAGCATTCCACTAGTTTGGACTATTCAACGGTATTTTGGGAGCGAAATGCGCTGGAAGCCACAAGCGAAGAAGGCTTCCAAAATAAGTGACCTCAAAGAAGTGTATTCGTTTATTACCAGTTCCAGCATTTCATACTTCATTGTCGCTATCATCATTTGTTTTTGCATATTAGGTGCGATTCAGGATTTCCAATATAACCAGGTAATGAATATCACATTTAACGATGAAACTTCCCTAAGTAAATTTTTTGGTACTTATGCAATAGTCTGGAACTCCACAGCTATTTTATTACAGCTATTTATAGCTGAAAAATTGTTATTTCACGCGGGTATCTTCCGCAGTTTTTTGATCTTGCCAATTGCAGGGCTCATAGGGTTTAGTCTACTATTGATTCATTTTGCATTTTGGGAAGGATTGGCCTTACGTTATAGCTGGAACGTCTTCAGCTCTATGGCGTATTTCAATGCCTATCAACTCACGTTCAATGTCATTCCTATTCGGTTGCGTGGAAGAGTACGCAACTTTTGTGGAGGAATTGTCAATGCCTTAGGTACGTTACTTGGAGGTGTGATCCTCGCGAGTTTTCAGCTTAATTACTTTAAGCACGTTTCCTGGCAGCATAGCGTCATAAGCATTGTGGGCATTGTGGGCTGTGTAATTTGGCTTATCATCGTTTGGCGCGGTCATAGGGTGTATATACAAACATTGATTGATAATTTAAACCAAGATCATGTTGCTCGATTGGAGACTCTTGAATCGATGGAAGAACGAAGAGAGCCTATTATCAATGAGACGCTCAATGATCTTCTGATTGATCCGACCAAAGAGGCAAATGTTGAGACCAAAACCAAAGTGATGGATGTTCTTTCAAAATTAGGAAATAAAGACTCTCTTAGAGTTCTATCGTTGTTTATTCATGATTCTGATTCAAAAATACGTGCACATGCAGTAGCTGCAATATCGAGCTATAAAAGATTGGATGAATATCTCTTTGCTTTTAATTACATCAATACGGAAATTCAAAAGCTCTTTCTTAAAGACAGTTCGGCCACTGTTAGAAAAGAAGCTGGCAAGTTTTTGCTTAGATTTTATCCGAAAAAGGAACTCCCCCAATTTATTAAAACACTGTTGGATCATCCTGAGAGTAGTATACGTATAATGACGATGCAAACAATCATGCAGCTTAATATTGAATTAATCGATATGATGTTGGTAAGCAAGTTAGAAGATTCCGATCCAGCTGTGGTCAGCGCAGCATTACTGATATTATGGAAATACAATGATTATCGCATGCAAAATCGGACAACTTTGCTTCGACTTTTAACTGATAAGGAGACGATTAGTAAAAAAAACGCTTTGATCACTTTAATTCTTCTTGGTTCTCCTTCAGAGTACTTACAAGAGGTAGAAAAGCTGCTTGTAGTTCAAGAGCACCTATTGCGGAGTTTTGCCTGTGTGTACTGCATCTCGCTATATTCTAAGAATAGTGAAAAATCGTGGCAAATTTTATCGATTTTATTAGATACACTTGCTGATAGTCAATTTGATGAAAAAAGCCGGCAAGATTTTATTAAAGTAATGCCACATTTTAACGACGATGTGATTGATGCTTTACTAGATGGCTTGATTGGAATGGATGCCGAAAAGAGAGCTGTTGCTTCAAAAGGGATCGAAAATCTTGCTGATCTTTTATACTCCAGCCCGCATTAACCTTTGTTCGGCTTGAATCTTGGGATCGATCCAGCTTAGAGAAGCTCATACGTTACTGTGCACGGCCTCCATTTGCGAGTGAAAATCTACACTGGAATGCTCCCTGGAAGGATAGGAAAAACAAAGGGGACATATCCCATAGATTCTATGAACGATAAAAATTTTAATTTACAAATTGTTATCGTTCATACCGTTTAAATTTATCTCAAATATACCACCCATCTTCCCATCCTGTGTTATTTATAACCTAGCGGGAATTGCTGATCATTAATTTCTTTAATAAAAATAGTGAAAGTTGTATTTCTAAAAGGAGGGGAGTGGCTCCTTTAAACCTAGAAACGGCAGTTCGAGATGCTAAATTGGCGCAAGATCTTGAATTAGAATCACTTTGCAGTGGGGCGGGACATTCCCGATTGGTGAAGGACCGCCCCACTGCAAATGATTCTGGTTCAAGAGATTGTGTCAAGTTAGCGTCTCCAACTGCCGTTTTTAGGTTAAACCATTAAAACTAACATGTGAGGTAAGTATGAATGTTTTTTTCAACCCTTTAGGTGAAGGTCTTTCACAAGCACTGCGTTCGGCGCTAAGTCATTTTTATCGATCCCCTGTTCAAGAAGGCGATACATTAAATAAATTTTTAAACTTGCTCTCTACAGATTTTGTTAACCGTGTTGAAAATGTAGTCAGAGCAGCTTTTGATGATGAAAACTTTATTAAACTCAAAACAGATATAATTGCCGCTTCGACTGCTTTTAGAACCTATAATGCCACGCAAGGCCAGGATATCTTTCAATTAGATATTGCATGTGCGAGGGTGTTGAACGCTAGATCGCTATTATTCGCCTCTTCAGAAAGGTTTGTTAAATTTGACGAAGACAGGACATGGCATATATATTCAAAAAGACCTTTGCGTGTGGGAGCCCACCCAAATCCTGCTGAAGAAGCAAAGATTGTCAGTCAAAATTTGAGAGGTTTAGAAGCATCCATGTCCGCATTACATGCCATTGCAAACCTAGATATTCTCACTCTTTCTTATCGAGCTGATATCTACCCTGGATTAGTCGAGGAGATTCGCGAAAGAATAAAGGAATATGAATGGCGTGCCATACGGCTTAAGAATGCCTATGTTTACCAGCAAGTTTTTCGCGTGTTTAGTCGATGTATTCGCCAAGAACCCCGCCATTTTGAGGTGCATTGTTATCGCGATGGTGTTTCAGTGCAACATATCGATGGTCCATGTACTAACGGTGAGCCTGAAGACACAAAAAAGAAATTTTTTGAATGCCTTGAAGCAAGAGGTAGTTTTGAACTTAAGCAATTAGAACAAAAGGCAAACGAATTTTATGATGCGCCCGGTAATTTAGCTGAGGCAATACAAACTTGGGATACAGTGGTAAATGAACTCAACAATGCACCAGGAGCTTAAAAATGGCTTCACCTCTTTCTTTAGCAATACAAAGAAGACTTATGCAAGGAACAGCAGCGGCTGCCTCGCAGGATTGGAGTATACCGCGGGTCACTTCACCCTTATCACCTGAAGACATACAATTTCTCAATAGTCATACGACTACTCAGCTGCAACAATTGCCAGCATGCCAGGGAAACCAAACCGTACAAGTGATGTTACAAGCTTTGCAAGCACAAGATCAAATAAGACAGGCGGTACAAGGAAATATTGCTAAGATAGCTACAACAGCCGTTAAAGCTGTTGGAGATGTACATGCAGATCTTTATCAACATGTACCTATCGTAGGACAGCCTGCTGCTAATGCATGCCGTGCATGTAGCTCTTCTACAGCTGCTTTACTATGTGTGCAACCAATGATCAATGAGCTAATTAATAACGGAGAGATCGGCCGTGCATTAGGAAAAGCTGCCGAAACTGCAGTAATGTTACCTGTTGATCTACTCTTACTAAATGTTGTATTAAACCATCGGGATGTTTTGCGAGTGCAAGCTCAAGGTAAATGGAAGTCGTTGCCAGATGAGCTCATCCACACACTTACGCCTCATTATGAGGTAAATCTGAAAGATGTTCGCTATGCGGAATCGATTCCTGGTTGTTATACTAAAGAAACAGCAGTGACCTATGACAATGAAATTTTTTTTCCATCAGCTATCGATCTTCAACAACATGAAGATTTGCATTGGATGTTGCATGAATTGCAGCATGTGGAGCAGAGTCAAAAATGTGGCAGTTTAGAGGCCTTTCTCCAAAAATATTTCCGTGAAACGGCATCTACAATCATCAAAGAAAAAAAATTTGATATTCACGATTGCATACCGTTAGAGCAAGAAGCAGAAGCAAAAGCAAGCAAGCTCATTAAAACGTTAGGAAGAACATAGATCGCGGTAGGGACGCTGATTACTCAGCGCCCCTACCGCGATCAAAGGACCATGGAGAATGGCAAGAACCTACTGCATGCATAAGGGACTTTCAAACAGTGTAATTGAATCTATGGGATATGTCCAAATGATGGATCTATACCGTAAGCAAAAACTTGCCAGCTTCTTTTCTAACAGTGGCCGAACTGTCTTTAAGAAAGAGCTTTTGAATTTCCGTATTGATGTAATTAAAAGCAAAGGATATTCCAGGCACGTCTTCCAATCAGGCCTATAGATTTTTCCATATGGGGATGATTTATCAGTTGAAAGGCTGTCGATCGATTAACGAACCTGATTTACAAGAACTCCAGCACATTTGGGTAGATCCTCAGACTCTTTCTAAAGTTCAATGTTCTAGCTTACTTTGGAAATATAAGCAGACATACATAAATGGAGTTTCGAAAGAAGCCTAATAAAGGACTTGTTATTCTTGAGTGGTTTCAAGACCTTTGAGAGCAGAGGCTGCACAATTTTTTATTAAATGATTTTAGAAAAGGTATGTTCTTCATCGGGATTGCTTGTAGCTTCAGTATTCTTAAGTGTAATTCGAATTCTTTCAACCCCTTTATTCGCACGTTCTCGTTTTAGATCGATTTCTCCTATTTCCCCAGTTGAATTTACATGAGTACCTCCACAGGGAACTGTAGCAATATTTTGCAGCCTCCAATAACGGATTTGATTAACTTCATCTAAAAACCCTTTTTCGATTGGAAGGTCGGCTGCAATAATCCTATTGTATTGCTCCAGAATGATTGGAAAGTATTCAGAAATATTCACAGCGCATTCGAAATCTACACGTGCCCCGTTTTCAGCCATATGAGCACCTCTTTTTTTGATAACTGTATCAATCTCTTCTGGTTTTAACTCAATGCCTTCAGGAGTTGTATTAAACAGGCGGTTCATAAGGACCAGTACTAACTCACATGTAAAATGCAGACGCATTAAACGATTGCGTCGTTGCCAGTCTATTTTCATGATGGCATTGGCTTCAGGGATCAGACCATGCCCTTCTGTAAGAGTGTAGTAAATCAAAAAAGGTGCGGTTTTATCCATGCGTGATGAGAGAACTTCAATACCATTAATTGTCACACGATCACTTTCTTGTCCCCCAGATTCTGAAAAACCAATCGTTTCATCTAGGACAACAGTATTGCCATCGACCTGAATTACTTTTGTTTCAAGACATGCCTGGTAGGGATTATCCCAAAAAACTTTTTTCATATTTACTCTTTTATTGAAACAATCTTCTCGCCAACATATTTTTGAACACTTTTCTCGCTTTTACTTATAGCCATATATTCCTCTATACATTTTGTGTTTTTGTGAGGCATAATGCACATTATGTCAAATGTACGTTATAACGCACAAGTGTGTTTTAATATAGGATTTCTTTGATTGATATATTCAACCGTATAGCTTCAACTTTAAAGGCATTGCGAAAAGAACGTGGATGGAGCTTAGATAAAACAGCTCAAGAGACAGGTGTAAGTAAAGCAATGCTAGGTCAGATTGAGCGTGCAGAATCTAGCCCAACGATTGCCATCCTATGGAAAATAGCCAGTGGATTTGATGTTCCCTTTTCTCTATTTGTTGCTGACGAACAACGAGACTATAGTACAGGTCAAACGAAAACCATTCACCCAAGCGACGATAAAATCAAAGTGTTTCCACTTTTTCCCTATGATGAGAAGACAACGTGCGAGATATTTTTAATCGAACTTTTACCTGGATGTGAACACATTTCATCTCCTCATAAACCAGGCGTTATCGAGCATGTACTCGTAGCAGAGGGTACAATGGAAGTCTTTTTGAATGACTCATGGAAGCCTTTAAAAAAAGGGGAGGGCCTTCGATTTTGTGCCGATCAACCCCATGGCTACCGTAATCTATCCAAGAAAACATGTACCATACATGATATCATTCACTATCCATTCTCATGGATAGAAGTTGGTAAGAAACAAAGTCATTGACCCTTACGTATACGTGATTCCTTATATATCCTATTCAATCTGACTGAGCATGTATTGCATATCTAGGTAAGCCCAGTATTCAATGATTTGACCATTTTTGATCCGATAAACAGTGACTCCACTATAAGAGACTTTTATCAAATGCATAT
>JABDAE010000110.1 GCA_013289325.1 Chlamydiota bacterium | reverse complement strand
AATATTTAACTTGTAAAATCAGCCAAACTCTTATATAACCTGATATGTTTGGCTAATAATTTAGGTTTTTACTCTGGGGGACATTCATGAAAACGGCCGCAATAAAAAAAAGGAGAACTTCAATTGAGAGTTAGCGTCTGCAACTGCCGTTTTTAGGATAATCTAAGAGTTATGGAGTTAACTGCAATCCGTTTTATTGATTCCCATGCGCACTTAAGTAGTGCAAGTGTCCTTCCCGACATCAGCGATATCGTAACGCGAGCTAAAAATGCGCATGTAGATCGGATGATCAACATCTGCACAAATCCTATCACCTTACAAGAAGGCCTTTTGCTGGAAAAAACTTTCCCCCAAATCAAAAACGCCGGCGCAACAACACCACACGATGTGGAAAAAGAGGGAGAAAGTGCCTTTCCGATCTTTGCAAAGGCGGCTAAGGGAAAAAACCTGGTAGCTATCGGGGAAACAGGGCTAGATTACTACTATAAAGAGCTTAATCGTGATATTCAAAAACAGTATCTGATCAAATATCTGCATCTTGCACTTGAATGCCACCTTCCAGTTATTTTTCATTGCAGAGAAGCATTTACGGATCTTTTTGCAATTACAGATGTCGAATACCAAAAAGGGGCGCCCGCTATTTTGCATTGCTTTACTGGCAGTCTAGAAGAGGCAAAACAAGTCATTGAGTGCGGATGGTATTTGTCGTTAAGCGGGATTGTCACATTCAAAAATAGCCACGCATTGAGGGCCGTTGCCAAATACGTCCCCTTAAATCAATTGCTTATAGAAACAGATACTCCGTATCTAGCTCCACAATCACAAAGAGGCAAAGTCAATGAGCCTAGCTATCTGTCAGAAACTGCTGAGTGCATCGCGAAAGAAAAAGGCATCAGTGTAGAAAAAGTTGCGCAAGCAACATTTGATAATGCGTCTACACTTTTTTTTCATTGATTTTATTCTTTTTATCTAGCGATGCGTCTACACTTTTTTTTCATTAAGAATAGGGTCAGGCCTGCAATTCTGCAATTTACAAACAATCTGCAGTTCCGTAAAATTTTGGTTTTGATCGGAATGACATTCAATCGGTGGCAACACTTGATCCAAGTCTTGAAGATGCGATTCCTGGCGCCGCTCACCATAATTTTTATCACGAAAGAGAAAAAGAATTTAAACCCAAGATAAGCAGTGATGGTACCACCTACTTATCCAATGCGCATATAGCCTATCATTACTTAGACAAAGAAGTTTTAGAGCGAGAATTTCAAAATGCTGGATTTAGGCTTATTAAGACTTTTTATCACGATTCCTGTCTAAAAACCTATGATAATAGACCCGAAAAGCTTGAAGACTCAAAAGAATTAAAAGTTTGCCTTATCGCAATAAAAGTTTAAGAGCATGTTACTTTCGGTATAAATCTCGCATCATCTCATCATCTCCAACCGCCGTTTCTAGGATTATTCAAGGTCTCTTAACGGTTTAATTGAGTTTAGTCCAATTCGATTGAAATTCATGCATTTTAGGACGCTTTTTTTCATTATAGTTTAAGCATCTTGCGGCCAATAAGCATAACGTCTTCATCTGCTCTTCGTTTTCCGCTATAAATGGTATAGAGGTGGGGATTTTTTTGCAGTATTTCAAAAGATCTTCATCCTCTTGGTTATTCTCTAAGGTATTGTCTAGCTGCATATCTAAGCGCTCTGGTAGCGAGCGACTATCTTCGCCACCGAATAAAGGAGCTCCAGTTGCTAGTAAGAGAGAGACAACTCCAAAACTAAAGATGTCGGCGGTGTCGTCTGGTCGACGATGAGTTGCATATTTAGGGCAGATAAAGCCTTCTGTGCCAACAGCACATTCATCAGGAATATTTGGTTGTCTCTTTCTTGACACTCCAAAGTCTGCCAAGCGAACGAATAATTCGGGGTCTAGCAGGACATGTTCTGGCTTTACATCGAGATGTACATAGCCATGGCTATGTACATAAGCTAAAGCGGATGCAATCGCCCATATAACTTTCATCCGTTCCTCCAAGCTAAAGAGACGCACTGTGTCTGGTGGTTTTGCACCTGCTTCATCCAAGCGTTTTTGCAATGTACCATTCCTCATAACCGGCAACACGAGACTTGGATTTTGTATATCCATTGCAAAACCTATAATAGGCAGGATACATGCGTGTACAAAGGTGCTTAAAGCATACACTTCTGCATAAAACTCCTTCCAGCCTTGATCGCTTTTTGACTTCCTAATTTTGATCGCCACAATCCTACCTTCCAACTCGTACTCTTGGACCTTTCCAAAATCACCTTCACCTAAAGAAGAAATAGCAGTCTTCGATATGGCTATATTTATAGCCTCGGATGTATAAATTCGAGGTCCACCAGGTTTTTGTTCATGTGCTTGTTTTAGCTGTAGTTGGAGATGATTAATCCGCTCGTTGGTGTTTGCTAATTCCTCCTTCCGTCGCGCACGTTGATCTTTTAGTTCTTCCTGAAGTTGAGTAACCAGCGCGTAAGAATCAGTTGCTGCCTGTGTCATCTGTGCGCCACTTACTGCTGGTAGAGTTTGTGCCTTTGCAATCTTTCTTTGCAAGTCATCAATCATCTGCTGTTGGAGGGCTACCTGTTGTGCAGCTTGACGATTTACTTCCTGAGCCTGACGTAATTCATGTTGAAGTTTATCGTTGAGCAGATTTAAGGCTAACACGACCCCCAAATTTTGATCTAACTCATGAGCTTCGCGCATCGCTGCAAGTTCAGGAGATGGAGCGATCTTCTGTGATAAATCCACATGATGATTAATGAAAGCGTCTTGTGATGCGTTTTGGCGTTGAAGATTTAATTCACAAGCAAGCCATGGGGCTTGGCTAAGCAGGCTGGTACACACAGCTTCGTGACCCCATCTAGCTGCCGAGTGAAGAGGTGTGTTACCGTCGCCGTCTTTTCCGCGGGCAGATATGGGGTGTAGATCCCGTATCATTTCACATATCGCAACGTGCCCTTTTATCGCAGCCCAATGAAGCGGCGTTTGCCCCTTCTCATCCATCATGAAAATCAAATCTTGAGATGCTTTTATTTGTTTGTAAACTGCATCTAATCTGTTTTCCTCTACTAATATTTTAAGAAATGCGAAATTCTTGTCTAACAGCTCACTGTTTGGTTCTAAGCCGTTTGATGCTAAATGGGAGGGAGAGAGGGACATGGAAGGGGTCATTTTTTGTCTGCCGTTTTATTGTTTAGGAAAAGAGTTTATCTTATTATGCGAAAAATTGCTAGCAAAAATTGCTGGAAGTGAGATATGTAAATCTCTTCTAAGCATTAGCGTTGGAGATTTATCATCGAAGTAAAAGCTACAGAAACTGTGTTAGCTGTTCATAAAGCCCAAGTTTTGACCTACTTATGATTAACCAATCTTAAACTAGGTTTGGTAATCAATTTTGAACAACAACGTCTTATAGATGGATGGTGTAGGGTAGTCAATGGCTTATAGCCTGTTTCTCCGCGTCTTCCCGACTCTCCGTCTCTGCGTTGAGTTCAAAATGAGTCTTCTTGTCTACCACGACCTGACTTTTCAAAGTGTGTCTTTTCTTTTTCCCCGAGTAAAAATATTTCTGCTTGTTATTGCGTTTCTTTACATTTTCAAAAGTTTCGCGTTTTATTCCGGTTAACCTTCTAAAATGTTTCGGGGATAGTATTTTGAGGCTTTCATATTTTCCCATTGCCCTCCATCGTAAACAATGGACAATAGCAAAAACTTTAATTACGCAAGAAGTCTATTAATTTTTTGGGCGATATTTAACCTAAAAACGGTAGTTCAAGATGACAAACTAATTGACAAATTGCGACTCAATTTGTCAGAATGATTGACAAATTGAGTCGCAATTTGGCAACATACCAGCAATTTATGTAGGAAAATCTCATGAAAGATCTTAAACGATTTTTTATTCCACCAGCAGGAAGTTACTTTTTATTTGGTCCTCGAGGCACAGGCAAATCGACTTGGCTGAAGAATTATTATCCTGACGCGGTTTTTATCGATCTTTTGCTAACTGATACGCTTTTACAATATGAAACCAAGCCAGATCGCCTGGTTGAAACGGCCAATGCACATCCAGGTAAAACCATTGTCATCGATGAAGTGCAAAAAGTGCCAAAACTTTTATCCGTAGTGCATTATCTGATCGAGCAAAAACAAAAAAAATGGCAATTTATTTTGACTGGATCAAACAGTCGAAAATTAAAGAAGGAAGGGATCGATCTTCTAGCAGGAAGAGCGGTCACTGCAACGATGCACCCTTTCATGGCAGCTGAATTGGGAAACGCATTCTCATTACAAAAAACGTTGGATTTAGGCCTTTTGCCTTTAATCTGGAATCACGAAACCCCGCAGCTTGCGCTTTCCACTTATGCGGGACTCTATCTTAGAAATGAAATCCAGATGGAAGGTTTAATAAGAGATATCGGCAGTTTTTCCAGGTTTTTAGAAAAGGTGAGTTTTTCTCATGCCTCTTCTTTAAATGTTTCAAATATTAGCCGAGAATGCCATGTGGAAAGACGTATTGTCGATGGATATCTCTCCATTTTAGAAGATTTTTTAGTTGCCTACCAACTTCCCTTATTTACCAAACGTGCAAAACGAGAGTTAGCCGCTCATCCAAAATTTTATCTTTTTGATTGTGGCGTCTACAAAAGCATGCTTCCAAGAAGAGGTCCGCTTGACCAGAAAGAAGAGATTCAAGGTTTAGCTCTTGAAGGGCTAGTTATTCAACATTTAGTGGCTTGGAATGGTTATAGTGATTTTGGACAAAAACATAGGATTTACTTTTGGAGAACGCGATCACAAGTAGAAGTGGATGTGATTGTTTATGGCGAAAGTGGGTTTTGGGCCATTGAAATTAAAAATAACGAAGTGATCCATCCACAAGACTTACATGGCCTTAAAAGCTTTTGCGAAGATTACCCGGAATGTTGTCCTATTTTGCTCTATCGTGGAAAAGAGTCCCTTCTTAAGGGAAATATCTTATGTCTGCCATGTGAAGAATTTCTAAAGCAACTTCTTCCCAATCGCCCTATTGACTTTGCTTTTTCTTAAGTTTTAGACTGGCTCTTTTGTATATAGTCTTCCGGCTTTCAACTGGAAGCAGCCTATCAACTCATGGGCTTTAAAATAATCGCTTATGTTCCATAGTTTGGGCGATTGTCATGGAGCAAGTCCATATTAATAGAGCCTTGTGCTCCAACAAGAGGGATTTTTAAACGCGCATCAGAACTAGAAGAAGAGGGAGGACGCACTTCAGAACGCACTTCTTGTCTTCTCTCAACGCTTGTAATTTTGCGAGATTTGAAATGACAGTTTACGGGGTTCATACATAAACGCCATAATCCAAAGATTATACAAGCCAAAAGACATACGCCTGCAATGATGGGTCCTGTTATGATAAAAAAACTTCGTAATTGCTCTTTTCTTGATTCATCATCACAATGCACAATTTTTTGAAGAGAGTGCTGAGTTTCTGGCACTATCATGTCCCAAACGCACTTTTGAGCCATCGCTTGACATTCGTTGGCTATTTGTATGCCAACTTTAAGATTAAAAGTGATACCACCCTCCCCACATGGGGCATAGTCTGGAGTTGATATTGAAAATACCGGCAATCGGGTGGTATTGGCTTGAGTGGCATTGCAAAGCCTTGCAATGTTATTTGCACAAGAGAGTATCGAGCTTTTGGCAGCAGTGATGGCAAGAGAGGCAACGTTGCATTCCCACTGGCGCTTTTTTGACAATTCCGGACAGTAACCCGATGTGATGATGCGAATAGCATATAGTAAAGTATTATTCACAACTTTAGTACAGTGTGGAGAGGCCACCACGCAAACATCCCAAGGCATACATGTCAAAAGACCGCTTAGAGAAGGAGTTGTTCCAAGGATGACTGTGCAATTTTGAGCTCCCATTTTACCCTCCTGGTTTTATACCGAATCTACTTAAAAGTGAGATTTTATAAAATAAAATATTAAAATCTATAAGTCGTAGCAAGACAGATGCCATCGCAGTACGCGTTCACACAATGGTGTCAATAGGGAAACTAAAAAAATTAAATCTATCCTGGACTCAAAGCGTTAATATCCAGAGCTCTATGATTAAAGCTCTTCAAGAAGCTCTTCCTGATTGTGAAATTTTATATTAACCTCGCGGGAATTTTCGAAATCTTTTGATAGACGTAATTTGTACTGTTTTCGTAATATTGGTTGCAATTTAATATTGTTGCTATTTTTATGACAATATTAAATTTAAATAAATATTTTTTATGGGTATATATGAAAAAATTACTTACAATTGCTACGGCAATGATCTGTTTATCAATTGTTTCAAAGGGCTTTTCCTATGAAGGGAACCCATGTATTGAAGAATGTGTGGATCCTGGCATCATTTCATGTGATGCGGCAGGACATGGACTTTATGTAGGCGCATTTGGGGGCGCAAGTTGGATCGATGTAGACGCTAAACGAAGAGTGCTCGATAGAATCACCTTTCATTCAAAGGTAGGAGGCAGCGGCGCCATCTCTTTGGGTTATAAGTTTAATAATTCCTATCGCTTAGAAGCCGAAGTGGGCGTGCTTAGAAACCGCATCAATGCAAAGCACTTTGTCCGCGAAAGTAAAGATGTTGACTTTAACGAAGTCGGGCATGCCAAAGCTATTTATTGTACCTATTGGACGATGGCTAATTTGTACTACGACTTTGATCTTGTATCTAGATATATTCCCTGTGTCGTTCCCTATTGGGGCTTTGGACTTGGGGTTGCCAAAAATCATTTGCGCATCAAATGGCGCGAAAATCAAACGCATGATAAGTTGAAAGATTCTTCAGAAGGTTTGGCTTATCAGTGGCTTGCAGGAGTTGGTTATCAGCTAACAGATTGCACAACGCTTGCCTTAGAATATCGCAATTTCAATAGCAAAAAATTCTCAGACAACAGCGTAGGCCTCTCGATTAGGCAGTCATTTTAGGTGATACCGAAATGACTTGGGACAATAAGACAATTGCAGCCTAAAGAGGCTGCAATTTTATTGTCAGCCTCTTATAGGTGCTTTTCGAGTACGTCCCTCAAACTAAAAAATCATCCATTTTTTTTGAGTCAAAGCAAGTTTGGAAAGAAGTCTATTAATTTTGTAGGTGCTGTTTAAACCAGGCTAAATTGCGCTCCATGGCATCAAGCATCATTTTAGGATCGCTTAAGTGGTGCCCCATTCCAGGATATAGCACAAAGGTCACCTCTTTCCCGAGTCGTTTAAGGGCGTGGTAAAACTCATAGCCTTGAGTGACATGCACTCTTTTATCTTCAATGCCATGCTGGATAAGGCAAGGGGTTTGCACGTTGAGTACATGGTTGATAGGGGAGCGATCTTCATAAAGCCTTCGGCTATGGGGGAAAATTCCCATAAAATCAGTTAAAAATTTATGAATGTCTGTTGTGCCATTCATACTGACGAGATTGCTGATGCCAGCCCCCATAGAAGCCGCTTTAAACCTTGACGTCTGCGTAATTGTCCATGCTGTCATGTAGCCTCCATAGCTCCATCCCATAACTCCCAGTCGTTTGGGATCTGCAATGCTCTTTTCAATCATAGAATCTACGCCTGACATGATATCGGAAAAGTCAGCGCCTCCCCAGTCGTGGTAATTGGCAGATCGAAAATCGATTCCATACCCGCAAGAGCCTCTAGGATTTGGTCTTAATATGAGGAAACCCTCCTCTGCAAAAGAAGCAAAAGGATAGGGGTAAGGAGTGCCTAAAAAATATTCATTAAAAAAACTCATCGGGCCACCATGAATGATAAGCAAAAGTGGGTATTGCTTACCTGCTTTATAATCGGTTGGGTAAGTCAGCAGCCCTTCGATTTGCATCCCATCTTCAGATGCCCATGACACTATTTCTGTTTTTGGCTTTGAGTAGGACAAAAGCTCAAGATTAAGGGACGAAACTTGCAAGGGGGAGAAGTCGTTGAGATTTGCGATAAAAGCTTCTGGAGGCGTATCTGGAGATTGGAGGGTAAAGGCAAGCATGCTTTTATCATAACTTAAGGATGGTTCTCTAATGAGCATCCCATTTGTTTTAATCTCTTTAGCTTCTGTGCCATCTGCAGGGAGTAACACGAGGTGAAATTTTGTCCCTTTTGGCTCGAAAAAAAGAATATTTTTGCCATCTTGGGTCCAACCTAATAGACTTTGTCCAAGTAAAAATTGCCCTTCGTTAAATGTAGGAGAAAGAATGGCCCGGCTCTTACCGCTTGATGAGCGCGTGGCGATTTGACTGTGAATAGAATATCTTTTTGCCAAATGACCGCTGATGTATGCCACTTGGCTGCCGTCGGGTGAATAGCTAGGGCTGGCTTCGTAAGGAGATAGCTTTTCCCATGGATCGATTATTTTGCTGATGAGATCAACAGTTGCAAGGCTGCTGTCTAAGAAAAAGGACTCCTCTTCGATATTAGGAGAATAGGCGAATGCGATCTTGGTAGAATCTGGCGACCAATCAAATTCAATGCTATCTCCCCCCCTTCTTACGCAATAGTCATCATTAGTTAAGCTTTCAGCAATAGGAGTAGATGAAAACACATCAAGCGCCCATAATCGATTGATTGTGCAATGCTCTTGATAGACATATGCTAAACTTGTTTTCTTTTTGTTTTTACAACTTTCAGTGTCATCAGCCATGACGAAGGCGATTTTTTTTCCATCGGGTGACCATCGAAATGCTTGCACATCCCGTTTGCCTTTTGTAAGCGCGATTGCCTCACCACCAGTAGATGAAATGAGATAGATGTTATTCACCCCTTCGCGAGTCGAGATAAAGGCAATCCATTGACCATCTGGCGACCACCTAGGATGTAAAGAAGAGACATTTGCAGAAGAAAAAGGGGTCGCAGAGTCTTTTTTCAATGGATTGCTTTTATAGATCCTAGATGTCAACACTCCCTTTTCATCTTCCATATTGGGCTCCGTCACCACAAATAGGACAGACTTCTTGTTTGGCGATAGTTGTACATCGGTAATGAGCTTTGTCTTCATCATGGTTTTAGGAGACCAGTAAAGC
>JABDAE010000109.1 GCA_013289325.1 Chlamydiota bacterium | reverse complement strand
TAGGAGTAAAAATGTCGAGTATTAAGGATGCCATGCAAAATACCCTTCCACTTTACATGTGTGAAGAACTTTCCTCTTGTGAAAAACTTTCCTCTCGAAGTGCTTTAGATATTTCGCATGAATTAAGCTTGAAGGGGCAAAGTTGCGCAGGCGGCTCTAGGTCTAGCTTAAAAAGCACAATTGTGGTCCCAGATGTAGATGTCACCCGAATGTATGCCCGTCCGTTGCATACAAGATCTATTAAACAAACATTTCCGTCATGCACGCCGGATCTCAAAGTGGCCATTCTTGGCGCTTTTGTTCTTGTAGGAACAGCCGTTGGGGGATATTGTGCGCATCGATATTTTGAAAGTAATAATCCGATTGATGAAGATGTTTTGTCACAAAATGTGCGAAATGGGTGGGATCTTTCTCATAGATTGGTACATGAGAGGGCGATGCCAATTGCTTCACCGCTTGAAAATCAGGTAGTATTTCCTGGGTCTTTATTCCAAGTGAATCACGAATTTTTTACGGAATCGGGAGGTGGATTTATTCAGCAAAAAATTACGCAGGGTCCTAGCTGGTTAACGCTCCAATTAAATCCAAACGTATCTAGCTATGAGATTTTTGGAAGTGCCAATGGAGTTCAAGTTGTTGGACATACTGCGTATGTGGCATATTATGTGTTGTTAGCAGGAACTGGTGGCTTGAGCATCATTAATATCACTTTGCCAAGTAACCTTACTTTTATCGGAACTTATACAACTCCTAAAAGCTCTTACGAAGTCAAAGTGATAGGCAATACGGCGTATTTAGCTAGTGCCGATGGCTTACGCATCATTAATGTTGCAACACCGAGCCGTCCTACTTTGATCGGGACGTATAAGACTTCGGGACAGGCTTTAGGAGTTCAAATCGTAGGCACTAACGCGTATGTGACAGATGATAGTGGTAGCTTGCGCATTATTAATATTGCAACGCCGAGTCGCCCTACTCTTGTCGGTTCTTATAGCACTCCTGGCGTTCCTCAAGGGGTGCAAATCGTAGGAATGACTGCATATGTGGGGTTGGATAGCGGCAGTTTACAAATCATTAATATCACTAAATCAAATAACCCCACTTTGATCGGTTCTTATAATACTCTTGGAAATGCTTGTGATCTTCATGTTGTGGGTACGATCGCCTATATAGCAGATGGGACGGGCGGCCTGTCCATCATTAACATCACGAAGCCGAGCAATCCTAAATTAATAGGGACATATAAGACTGCTTTAGACGTCAGGGGAGTTCAAGTTGTGGGAACCACTGCATTTGTGGCAGCTGTTTACGGTGGTTTGATGCTCATTGACGTAACAGTGCCAAGCTACCCTACTTTGATCACGGCTTATATGACGCCTGGGCAGCCTTATCAAGTCCAAGTCGTAGGTACAACAGCCTATGTGGCGGATAATTTCGGGGGTTTACAAATCTTAAGCGGGCTCAATCGACTTACGCTTTTGGGAAACAAAAGTACATTAGAGCGAAGTAATTATCAGGTTGTCATAGCGGGAACCACAGCGGCAGGCACTGCCTCCACTTCTTTTAAATTGTATGTAGGAAGTCTATTAGCACCGATCTATCAAAATCCAATTTCTACACAAAAAGCGACGGTAGATAAAAGTTTTAATTATATCATGCCAGATAACGTGTTTGTTGGTCAGAATGGAGATGCGATATTCTATAAGGCAAAAGACTTACCTAAATGGCTTATCTTTGATGCCACCACGCGCACATTTTCTGGGAAGCCTACCTCGGGAGATACCGATACATATGCAGACCAATCGACGATAGTGACAGTCACGGCGATCGATGGAAAATTTGAAACGCCAGGACAATTTACGGTCACCGTGACAGGAGATTCTTATTTTGGTAAAATCGTTAGAGTTGTGCTACCTTCCTTAAGTGCACTGGGAACGCTTTATTCTGGATACAAAAATCGAGCATGGCTCTTAAATATATTTGGCAAGAGAAGGTGGAAGAATAATCAGATCCGCGTCATAATAGGAGAAAACTTCATTTATGAATTGAAGACCCATGCCAAAAACGTTCGGAAAGTGCAAGCCTATGTGAAGGATGAGAGATTGTTCAGTAAAATGAAGGAAAAGTTTTTATGCGGCAGAAAAAGTCATGTTGCATTGGTCTCAAGCTTGCCCACATGGATGGAATATAACTCCGACGTCAACACATTATTTTCAACGAAACAAATCGAAGAAATTGATCTGATGGGTCAGCGCAATATCCAAATTCGGGTGTTGGGCGATGGCGGTGTGATTAAAGAATTACTCCATCTGACACTAGAAGGGGACACACCGATTTGCAATGGTACCTTCGATTCTTTAGCTAGAATTGATCAAGAACGAGTAAGGCTATTATTGTTTCCTTCCACACATGCTGTTGAAATGGGAGGCCTTGGAAGTGCAGATTTTGAAACACTTTCGGTGTAAAGTCTTCTCTTAAGTTAAGGATAGGTTAAACGATTTGGACCTTCCAATCATCGATTGTTCGTGTGGCACTATCAAAGTTGACTCCTACTAAATAGAGGGGAAGAGATCGGTCTTGATAAAGTAGGGGAAGTATGGGCAGGTTTTCAATTTCAAAAGAGCTAAAACTTTCCGAACTTACCTTGTATTGTTCCAAGTTAACTAAATCGAGTTCTCTTGTTTTCAAAAGCCTAATTAAAAATGTTGGGGTCCCGGTATCAAACCAGTAAGCGGCAAAATCTCTTGAATCAAATAACTTTAATGTCGAGAATGGATTGTAGACGAGTTCACCTTGTTTGGAAAATTTATATCCATTGTACCATTCTTTGATTTGAACATAACATTGATCCATTGACCAATGGTTTAAATGGGCGATTTCTTGCACATACAAAAGAAAATATCTTTCGATCTCTTCGCGGGTATACCCCAGCAATGTGGCATAATCGTTAGATAAGGTGAGATCATTTAAATTGTTAAGACCCGAAAAAACCGATGCTTTTGAAAATTTCGTTACTCCCGTCAACAAAATGAACTTTAGATTAGAATCCTGAACTTTTAATATCGAATAAAACTCTTTCAGGATTTCTCGAATTTTGATGGCCACATCCAAATTTTCAAGGTGATCCATGAGTGCCTTATCATACTCGTCGATAAGAACGACCACTTTTTTGTTCACTGCTAATTTTTCAATCAAACAAGAGAGATATTCAGAAGCCACTTCCCCGGATAAAATGAGCTGATGCTCAGCGGCAATCCGACTGGCAGTTTAATATGAGACATCTAGAGCACCAACCTTTAGATGACGTGGTAGAGTCATGTGTTTTTCCCTTTTTTGCAAGAGCCTCTTGTATTTTAACCTATTTCAGCTTTTTAGACTAAGGAATAGGAAATTCAACAGCAGCTCCCGCTAGTGTCAAATTTAGAAATACTTTCGGTATACAAAAACCTAATTGATCAGCTGCCATAAGATGTTCCTTATCTCAAAATTCGACCTCCCGGAGATTTATTGTCAGCCTCTAAAGGCTGCACTTTCAGCATTGAAAAGATTGTATCAAGAAAAGGATATGTTGGAGTAACCACCAAGAAAAACGAGTATGTAAAAAAAAATCTTTTACAAATATTCGGAATTAGCTATGAATTGTACATTGAGCATTTTTAACAAGGGAGTTCTTCATGGTTTCTTTTCTAATGAAATATGCGGTATCACTTACCGTTCTTTCGGTACCATTTAGTCTATTTGGTGCATCCAATACGTTTATCAGTCAGGGTCCTGGACCAAGCAACAACCCATTTTTTGGTTGGGGCATTGACTCTGGCAGTCCTCAGCCGATTGCCACAAGCCCGACTGATTCCAAGGTCATATTTTTAGGTGGTGCCAACGGAGGTGTATGGCGCACAAAAGATTTTGGAAAGTCATGGACGCCACTTACAGATCATCAATCCTCCCTTTCGATCGGCAGCCTTGCCTACGATGTAGGTACTCCCTCTAACAATACACTGGTGGCTGGGGTCGGCATTGCCAGCAATGGAGCTGTTAGCTTTAATCTCGGAGGCGTCGCCTCAAGAGGCGGAGCGCGCACAGGGCTGCTCTACACTACAGACGGTGGCAATACTTGGGCTGCAAACTTAAACGGTAATGGAGCGCTTGTGGGCAAAAGCGTCATGAACGTCATCTCAAATGGGTTAAAACCCAATGTGAGCGGCCGTGTGCTTGCCGCTACCTTTGAGCCCCAAAATGTTTTTGGAAACACTACCGGTTATGGGCTCTTTCAAAGTACGGATGGGGGCAATACGTTTAACTACATTTCTACAACGACAGCTCTTGGCGCTAACCGTCCGGTTACATCGCTTGCAAATAAACAAAACGATCCAAACACAATCTATGCGGCCGTTGCAGATGGCACAGTCAAATCAAATACAGCCTTGTATAAGAATACCGATGGTACAGGAACTCTTTGGACGCCTGTATTTACTGCGGCAAATTCAGGAGGCCTGATCAACAGTTCCCATCGCACAATCATTGAAGCGGTGACAGGGCCGAATAATTCAGTGGCGGTCAAAGTTGTCGATTTAGATGTCGTAGTGGGTCCTAACACGTTTGATCAAGTCGTTGGGGTCTTTTTATCTCAGGATGGAGGTGGCACTTGGACAGCGCTTCAAATGCCCGCAACAAATGTAAATCCGGAAGGCCAAGGGGTCGTAAACTCCGATATCGCAATTGATCCGACAAACCCAAATCTTGTCTATCTTACAGGATCCTTCGTGAATGAGGCAGGGTTTCCGCTTTCAGCTTTTGTATTGAGCGCGGCAAATCCTGCCAAATCCTTTGCTGATGGAACAGGGGGAACACATTCCCATGCCGATTCGCGCTTTCTTGCCTTCGATGCTGCGGGCAGACTGCTCGTCGGATCTGATGGTGGGATTGACGTTCGGACAAATCCAAGTGGTACAGGTGCATGGAGCAGTGTCGCAGGCAATCTATCCCTTTGGCAAGCTACTGCATCAGCTTATGATGCCAATAGCAATAAGATCCTCACAGCTGGACAAGATACATCCATTACAGTACAAACATTTCCTAACACGGCAATATCAGGTGCGTTAGGAAAATCTTCTACTGTAGGGATAACAGGGGATGGAACAAATGCGGCCATTAATGATAGCGGAGTGACAACAAGCTACTTCTACAGTTCTACTCAAAATATGGGACAGCTAAACCGCGTAACAGTTGTAGCAGGTGTTCCAAGTACGCCTGTGTTCTTAACAGGGCTTCCATTTGGAAATAATACCGTGTTTGAGTTTACAGCTCCTTTTGTCTTAAACAGAAACGACCCTTCAAGAATAGCTATGCGCGGAATAAACAACGTTTATACAGCTCAAGATACATTTTTAAGCGCATCTCTTGGTGGCATCAACACCTATGCGGTGATTGGCGGTTTTTCGTCAGCTTTGGCTTATGGAACAAATGCCAACGTCAATGCCATTCTCGTCGGGAGCAATAGCGCACAACACTTGTTCTTTAGTTCTACTGCTGCAGTCCCGGCGGCTTTGCCAGCCTATGACACAGCAGGCGGCAAAACACCACTTTCAGCTGTATTTGACCCAAGAACTGAGACAAGATTTTATGTGGCTGACGACTTTAATTTGTGGGAGACAACAACCACAGGTACTGCATTTACCTCTCATACTGCATCTTTGACAGCCTTGAATATCACGCGTCCAACGGCTGTTGAATTCTTGTCAAACAACGGGGTTAATGCTCTTTTTGCAGGTGGTCTCAGTACGACTGGTGCAAACAGCCCTGTTGCTGTTGCCGACAGTAGCGGTTCAGGAGCTTTAACAGGCTGGCGTGTATTTGGTGGATCAACTGTTCCAAATACAATGGTCAATGAAATTGCCTACAACAACAAGTCAGACACACTGCTTGCATCCGCTTATGGAAGAGGCAATTGGCTGATGTACGATGTGACAAGTAATTTTCCACAAGCTACACAACTTTGGTTCGGTAAAGCCAATAACGACTCAACGCCTGATTTGACAGTGCTTACAGACGGGACAACCGGCGGCCGCCCATTGATTAAGTTTGGGCCCGGTACGCTTACAATTCCAGGGCCTGCGACTTACACAGGGCCAACGTCGGTTTTGGGAGGAATCTTTTCGCTCGTCAATGCAAATAGCTCGATCAAAGGCGATATTCTCGTTGCTAGTGGGGCTAAGCTTGCTGGCATCGGAACAGTCGGAGGAACTGGTACCCTGAATCCAGGAAGCTTTATCTCTCCTGGAAACAATGGAATTGGAACACTTAGCTTTGGTGGCAACTACAACCAAGGACCAAATTCGACTTATATCGATGATGTAAATCGCCAAGGTCAGACCGATTTAATCAACATTGCAGGCAATGCTAATTTAAGTGGGGGCTCAGTGTTAGTCGTCGGTGACGACCCTGTGCCAAGCCTTTTGACATATAGGATATTGCATGCAAACGGCGGCGTCGCTGGTATCTATGACAACGTGCAAACATTAGGATTTGTACCAGGTCTCCTTGCAGCACCTATTCTTTCTTATGATACTAATAATGTGTATCTGAATTTCAAAACATTCTTGGAAAAGATCGAAGGAGCGACATCTAATCAATTATGTGTTGCAAAACAGCTTGACAGCATTGACGTATTTACTCCCGATCAGTCAGACTTGGTCAGCTCGGTGCTTGCCATTTCAACGCAAGGGCAAAGGAAAGCTCTTGATCTTTTAAGCGGTGCTCAATACACCAACTTGCTGATAGAAGCTGAAATTGCAAATCGCAACTTCATTAGGCGTTTATACGATCCTCTTCGTCTCCTTGTGACAACAGAGCCAAATTGTGACTGCTCCACTCCATGCTGCAGTGATTTTGACTTCTGGTTCGAAGGGGGCGGTACTCACACGGATTTCCGTCATCATGGAGGCTTTAGCTTGAACGGTTATGAAATTGCAGGTGGCGGGCAAAGCACTTTCAAAAACGAATTCACAGTTGGTTTAGCGGGTGGTTATGCCTCAGATGAAGCTCATTACCGCTTACATGGCTCGGGCACAAATAAAACCGTGTTTGGGGCGGTGTATGGTCTTTATCGTCCATGCAACTACTATGTCTTGGGCGACGTTGCTTATGGGCATAGCAGTGATAAGGTCAGAAGACACATTGACTATGACATCGTGCATCGCGTAGCTAAGAGTAGTCCAAAAGTTAATCAGACGACATTCTATGGGGAAGCTGGGATTGATTTTGGATTGCAAAGTTTCTTAGTTCAGCCTTTTGCAGGGGTTGAAGTAGATCTTGTGAATCGCAAAAAAATCAAAGAACATGGCGCAGAATCTGCCGACTTGTTTGTTTCCAGCAAAGATGTCACGAAGACATTTAGCCGTCTGGGAGTGCACCTTACCACAGTAGATTGCGATTGGAACTTGAGTCTCGATCTTGCTTGGCAGTGCCGTTTTGGGAATGAGGGGAATGATATCAACAGAAAATTTGCTCAATTTGGGCATTCATGTGAAATCTCAGGACCACATTATTCCAGAAATAGCTTTGATTATGCTGCAGAAGTGACAAGAACATTCTGCGCTAATTGGTCATTGTATGCAGAAGTTAACGGTCAAGTATGGAGCAACGCCTCGACATGCACCATTTTGGGGGGAGTCCAGAAACACTGGTAAACTGATTCTTTAGATTTTAATCCTGAAAGCCTCTTGTCGCCAAGACAAGAGGCTTTTTTTTTGTATACCGAAAATAGACCTCATGCGTAATTACATTAGACTTCTTTCTGGAAGCTCAACCCGCAAAGTTCTAACTTCACGCTTAAGCACCTGATGCCTTAATTGGGCACGTCGGGTTCTAACGAGGGGGGTACTTCGAGTGATCGACACCTCTACTCACTCATGATGCTGGATTATCCTAGAAACGGCAGTTGGAGACGGCAACTTAACGCAATCTCTTGAACCAGAATCATTTGCAATGGGGTGGTCCTTCACCATTTGGGAATGTCCCACCCCATTGTAAAGTGATTCTAATTCAAGATAAACCTAAAATGGCGATTAAAGCGGTTGTTGTTGTGGATGCAAACCTTGCGGCTGCGCTATTTGTTGACCTACATGAGCTAGAGCTACTTCTTCCTTAAATTCTTCGAACTGCTTGGTAAGTTGAGTGTTTTTCAAGGCGAGGTCTCTGTGAACCGCGTTGAGACGTTTGATCTCCATTTGAAGTTGATTGCGGTGAGATTCGATAGCGGCTCCCGCCTGTTGTTGACGAGCAATCATCTGTTGTTGACGATAAATCGTCTGTTCATGAAGCGCAATCTTCTGGTGAGCTAACTGTAATTGTTTTGTTAGTTCATGTTCCCATATTTGTTGAGCAGAGACTTGTGATTGCATCGTTTGATCCCCAATTGTTTGAGGGGCTAAGTTTGCATCTGCTGTTCTTGTTTGTGGCAACTGTGATTCGAGTAGTTGCATACGTAAGTCTGCTCCGACATGTAACTTTGCTTGTCTGGCCATCAATTCAGTCTCTCGTCTTCGGAGTTGTGCCGATAGCGCTTTCGCTTCCTGGATCAATCTCTCACATTGATTAGCATCAGTTTCTACTGAAGCTTTTTCTCTTTCAGTAGACATCCCTATTGAAGGTTCTGTTGACGGAGAGGAGGCGGATGAATTCTTTGTTTCATTCAATTCGCGAAATGCAGCGCGACGTTGAGAGCGGGTTGACCAAGCGTTTTTAAATGATGCTAGAGCTTTTTGCGTGAGTTTGACGGCGTTGGGATGAGATTCATCATTAGTCCGTTGTAGAGCAAATTGTATATAGTCAATGCTTTTCATTACTGGATCATATCCCCATTCGGAATATCGTTTGCGACTCGTTTGTAATTCCTCATCATTTTGGTTTTTCTGGACATCGAGTAATACAACCATTACTTTGACAGTCAAGTTTTTATCTATTACATTGCCAGTCAGGTTTTTATCAGATTGACCATGTGATACAACATTATTTAAATGCATATTAAAGTCTTCCAAACACCATCTAGAATCTATAGAACCTGATCCGTGCGCGCTCATTTAGCCTCCATAATAATTTGTGTTTATTCAACTAACATAAAACACAATTTAACGAAACAATAATTATTTATCAACAAAAAACAA
>JABDAE010000108.1 GCA_013289325.1 Chlamydiota bacterium | reverse complement strand
ACTAGCAGATTAGTGGATCTGTGTAATCGAAATTTGTCCCAGGTGTGCAGTAAATTGAAATTGTCCTGGACTGACGTCAAGATCTGTGCTAATTGATACACTGAATGTGACCGGAGTATTTTTTTTGAGGATTCCCACGTACGAGCTTGTGAGAGTTCCCTGCCAAAAATTAGTGGCTGGATCATTATTAGTCAATATAGGGAATAGGGGAGCGGTAAGTACTATGGGTTCTGAAGTATTTGCACCATTAATTGGCCCATTCATCGTGACACGAAAATTGGGAACACTGCTTAGGGGAAAAGAAGAAAAAGCATTTTGGCTACTAAGAGAGACTGATATAAAATATTCAACCAAATACACTCCATCTTCCGGAACTTCAATTTGCGTGCCTCCTGAAACAGGCGATAATACAAAGGGTCCCACATTGCCATATTTTGGCGTGCCTAATACAAGTGAAACGGTGTCAGCTCCCGTTGGCCCATAATCACCTGCGTTAACCGGGATTTGAACGCGCCCACTGATCAATGAGATACCGGTTCCTGGAGGCCCCGCCGTACCAGCAGGACCCGCTTGACCATCAGGACCACCGGGACCGGTAGGTCCTGCGGGTCCTCTTGCAGGTGTTGTACATCCTTTAGCTTCTATAGAGTAAGAGGGACCATGTTTTTTGACATTAGTTTCGGCGCTCACTAAGAAAGAGGTACTTAGGGCTGTCGCCAAAAATAAATAAATGTATGACAATTTCATGATATATAACTTTGGTTGTGGTTTAAAATACAATGGGAATGGCTTTTTTTCCTTCGGTAATGAGCTTTTGATTTTCCTTTTCAAGAAGCTCTTTTTGAGCAAAGACAATTGACGTTGCATTTTTTTGTTTAACGAGAATGTGCTCCTCTGTTGCTTTAACGATTTCATCTTTTTTTAAGGCAAGAAGCCTTTCTCTAAACTGCTGCCTTATCTCTTCTGATCTTTCTTCTCTTAGCCACCCATAGCCTTGATCGGCTCTACTTCCAGGAGCAATGGGGCTATCGAGGGCTTGGATCATTTCAATTTGGGCCTCTTCAATATCAGTTGCGTCAAAATGACCCTTAATAATTTTTTGAGTGGCTTTTTCAAAGGCGTTAAGGGTTGTGGCAATATTGGGATCTCTAAAGGAGTAAAAGTAAAATATGCCAGATAAGGCGTTGCAAGAAGCTCCGCCCCCATATGCGCCCCCTTTTTCTCTTATCTCTTGGTGCAAATAGGTGTTGTCCATTAAAAATGAGGCGACACTTAATGCAGGAGCTGCTTCATGCGTATAGGGGACAGTATGGAGCACTTGGGCAATGAACGCCACAGGAGATGCGACGGCGCGCCCTTGCGAGGGGATTTTCTCCAATGGATAGTCGCTTTTCCAAGCAGTGTGCGGATGAGATTTATAACTGCATAGCCCATAAAAATCGCTGCGTTTGATTTCATCGTATGCATTTGCATCGGAGGCAATCACAAGATCTGGAACATTTGATTTAAAAAGGATAGTTTTAAGATATTCTAATCTCTCTATAAGATAATCTTTTTGTCCTTGAAAATCCTCTGCAAAGGATTTAATCATCTGGTAGTATTCAAGGCCGTGCCATTTATTTGAAATTTTGGAAGGGACATCAAACCCTTTTGCCGATAGATGGATGGCGTATTTTAAGGCTTGCTGGGTGAAGTGGCTTTGAAGGTTTGTGTATTGCTTATGGATAATCTCTTTAAGGCGGTGTAGATCCTTAAAGTCTACGCTTTTAGTCATCTCTAAAAGCAAAGAAAAAAGATGGGGCGTATTGCGATGCAGCGCTTTACCCCTTATGCAAATAGAGGGGGCAATTTTTTTTGTATCAAAGGCACTTAAGTTAAAAGCAAGCGATGCGCTGACCCCTCCCGTATGGGCTTGGATATATTCTAAGTTTTCGGCATAATTTCTTTTCCCACACCCCATTTGCGAAAGAAGGGTAGAGAAAAAGCGAAGGATAGACAAATCCTCTTCTTCTATTTTAGGCAGATCAAAGACAAGATCGGCGTAAACGATATGATTGGTAAATGTTTTGTGGTGAAAAACTTTATGGCCATCAATTATTTCTTGCTGAAGATCAAAGATATGTCCTTGATGCGGGATATCGCTTAAAGTGATTTTGGGAAGAACATCTGTATCTTCATCCTCTTGCATTTTTTGCACTTCTTCAAGGGCCTTTGTCTCTTTTATGATGGCTTCTTTTTTTTCTTTAGTGAGCGTTTTTTCTATTTTCTGCAATAGGGCTTTTTCTTTTGCCAGCTCCTCGTTATCTAGATTTTTATCAGGAACAAGGGTCACTCTTACAAAATGGGGGTTATCGAGTAGATACTTATGGATAAGATCTGTAAAAAACTTAGGGTTTTTCAGATTTTCTTCTCTTACCTCATCAAAAAGGGAATGAATTTTCAGTCCATATTCCGCTTTTCCTCCGTGCTGCTTAATAAGTGCCGAGCGCATAAAAAGAGATAGACCAAATGGGGCATGATCTCCAGTGATTTCGCTTCTATGAAATTCGAGTTGATGGATGGCGTTTTCGACCATATGTAAAGGAATTCCCTCCTCTACAATAGCTCTTAAGGCAACGCGCACCTCACTTTCGATTTTGTCTTGGTCCTCAACATCGCACCCCTTTAATGTGATGATGAAAGGAATTTCTGAGATCTCATCATCCATAAAGCTTGCCACTTGCTTGCAAAGGCCAGATTTTAAAAGGGCAAGCTTGAGAGGGGAGGCGTCAGTATCTAGCAAGATAATTTGCAAAATATCAAGGGCAAGCGTTTCTTTTTGATTTAAGATATGTGTTGTCAGCCATCCAAGTGCCATATGGGTGGCATCATTTGCGCTATCTTCAGGGGATGCCGGATATCTTTTAAGGAGGCGGCGCGGCTCACTAAATCTTTTTTGCAAAGGGATTGGAGGCAGCTCGTTTTCAGCAGTGGCTTCTTTTAAAATTCTTTCTTCAATAAAGTCTAGATGACCTTCTATGGGAAGATTGCCGTAGAAGAAAAATAGGCACCTGCTTGGTTGGTAGTAGGTATGATGAAAATCTAAAAGCTCTTGGTAGGTCAGTGTGGGTATTTCAAGCGGATCGCCTCCTGAGTTTATGCCATAGGTAATATCTGGAAATAGCGCGCTACTTATCGCTTCATTTAACCTTGTACTTGGCGATGCCATGGCCCCTTTCATCTCATTAAAGACGATGCCTTTAAATTCGATAGGGCTTGTGGAATCATTAGGATGGCTAAATTCGAGTCTATGCCCCTCCTGAAGGAAGCTTAAGATATCTAGTTTTGGATGAAAAACGGCATCTAAGTAAACGTCTAAAAGATTATAAAAATCTTTTGGCACCTGCGTTGCTGCTGGATAACAGGTAAAGTCAGCGCCTGTAAGCGCGTTCATAAAGGTATTAAGACTTCTTCTTTGCATCGCAAAAAATGGGTCCTTGACAGGAAATTTTTTTGAGCCGCAAAGAACAGTATGCTCTAAAATATGAGCCACTCCATTTGATGAGGTGGGCGTTGTTTGGAAAGAGAGGCAAAATGTATTTTCCGTGTCCTCGTTTGCAATGTGTAAGACTTTAGCGCCTGTTTTAATGTGAACAAGTTCAATGAGTTGGCATTGCAGCTCGTCAATATCTACAATATTTTCGACTTTGAATTGGTTGTATGTGTCATTAACTTTTGTGAAGTGATGAGATTTTCGAGTCATCTTTTTCCTTTCCTGATATAGTTAGCGTTAGCAAAAAACCAACATATTGAAATATAGATGGATAATCAAGGAAAAACGGGTGTGCTACTCGTCAATTTAGGAACACCAGACTCGCCAAAGCTTTGGGATGTATTTCGCTACCTCAACGAGTTTTTAACCGATGGCAGGGTGATCGATATCCCGTGGCTTTTTAGGCAGCTTCTGGTGCGCTGTATGATTGTTCCGAGGCGCTTTAAACAGACAGCAAAAGGGTATCAAGCTATTTGGACGCAAGAAGGCTCTCCGCTCAAAGTCTATGGATATCTCGTACAAGAGGCCCTGCAAAAAAGGCTTGGGGGAAATTACCATGTAGAGCTTGCTATGCGCTATCAAAACCCCTCAATTCCAAGCGTGCTCGAAAAGATGAAGGGAGTAAAGGGGCTTATCGTCATTCCATTTTTTCCTCAGTATGCCTCGGCAACGGTTGGATCGGTTCATCAAAGGGTGTGTGAAACTATCTCAAAGTGGGAAGTGATTCCAAAGCTTTCTCTCATTAATCATTACTACAAACATCCAGCATTAATTAAGGCCTTTTGTAAGGCGGCCTCTTCTTACCCGGTAGATAATTACGATCATATCTTATTTAGCTTTCATGGACTTCCGGAGCGCCATGTGCTAAAGGCTAACTCTTGTGGCCATTGTTTGAAAGTTAAAGACTGCTGTAAAGAAATCTCTAAGAAAAACGAAAATTGTTATGCGGCAGAGTGCTATGCGACGGCGCAAGGGATTATGAAGGCTTTAAATATCCCAAAAGAAAAAGCGTCTATTGCCTTTCAATCGCGTCTTGGAAAAGATCCGTGGCTTAGGCCCTATACTGGAGAAGTTATCAAAAACCTTGCCAGACATGGGGCGTGCCACTTACTCGTCTTTTGCCCCTCATTTGTCTGCGATTGTCTTGAGACAATTGAAGAAATTGGCGTTGAATATGCCCAAGAGTTTGTAGAGGCCGGTGGCAAGAAGCTTGACCTAGTTCGCGGCTTAAACGACTCAGAAGAGTGGGTTGAAACGCTTGTGCAATTGGTGACTGCTTCTTGTTAAATAAGTGTTTTTTTTATTGATTTTTAATATTTTTTTTAGTTTAGAATTAAATTTCTTTTAACCATTAAAACTGGAGTTTTTTATGGAATTTCGTTCCTCGGGTCCATTTGCCGCTGCTGGCGCTGCACCACTTTCAGTCCCTGCCCAATCAGGACAGGGGCTAACAGCTGGCTCTATGCCACCTTTGCCTGTTCCCCCAAAAGCTAGTCGCGTAAGTTTCGCGACTAAAATTTGCGTCTTGCCGATTGCGCAACAGGTAATTGGTGGCGCTTCTGTCTTGATTAATGTCGCAAGACTTATCAAAAATGTCGCAATCTATGCCTTTTGCGGGATTGCTGCGCCAATTTATAGTCACCGTGCATGGAAAACAATAGGAAGTGGCTTTGTACTGAGTGGCGGATTGTGGGGATTTTTAAATAATATTCCGAAAGAAACGAAAGCTGCATGGAATGCAAATCAAACGACCTTGAAAAATATTCATATTAGACCTAAAGACAGTTCAGAAAATTGTAGCGAACTATCCATTCGTTACAAAGCGGCTCTTCCAATTCTTGGGGAGGTACTGTTGAATAGGCAACAGGAATTGAGCCAACTTAACACAATCGTACCAACAGATTTGAACCGAAACAAGCTCGAGGAGCAAATAGCAGAATGTCAGCGTGGGATAGCTAATTTACAAGAGTTACAAAAGGGTATGGGTCAACCATTTGGCTCCGATAATCCCAAAGTAAGGTTATCGCAGTTTTATGCGAGCACTCAATCTTATGGTAGAGGGGCAATAGCTGTAAATAAAGCAGCTCGTTGCTACTTTATCAAGGAACTTGCCAAAATACGCTGTGAAAATAACCTAAAAGGCATTGGGCTTGGACTTACCCGTTTTATCCCTATTGTCGGTACAGTGTATTCAGCTACAAAATGGTACCAAGGCTCAAAAGCTTAATAAAGAGAAGGTTTGTGATAAGGAACGAACTCCTTTAAGGAGTGACGTTCCTTATCCAAACCTCTTTTTCGACTGCGTCGTGTCGCCGCTCTCCGAGGCTCCAACTTGCGGGATGCAAGGCTTCTTTAGGTTTCTCGAATAGGCCTGAAGAACAGGTTATAGTTTATATGTTTCTCATGACGGTTACAAACAGGTTGAATGTAATAATCTTGCCAAATCTATGCTTGGGGCTAAAAAGCCCTTCATATGATAGCCTAGGCCATGAGGCCTAGGTAGGACGTAACTAATCCTCACGGCATAGGCTATCGTATGAAGGGCTTTTAGCCCATTGAAATGGCAACGTCTTCTGCGGCAAAAACATATAAACTATAGCACGGCTTAAGGCCGCTTGGTTGCCGCTAACTAAGGCTTTATGGTATTTGAAACACGGATTAAGTCGTGACATTAGGATTTCAAGGCGATGCAACGATAGCGGAGAGGGTTGAAACTCTTGTACAATTGATTGTTTATTTCATTTAAACAAATATTTATTTTTTAGTTGAATTTTAAGTTAAATTCGTTTATAACTTCCGATAGAATCGATTTTTTTAACCATTAAAGATGGAGTTTTTTATGGAATCTTGTACAACTGGTCCATTCGCTGCTGCTGGCGCTGCACCATTTTCAGTCCCTATCCAATCAGGACAGGGTCCAATAGCTGCAGCGATGCCACCTTTGCCTGTTCCCCCAAAAGCTAATCGCGTAAGCTTTGCGACAAAGGTTTGCGTCTTGCCGATTGCGCAACAGGTAATTGGGGGCGCTAGTGTCTTGATTAATGTCGCAAGACTTATCAAAAATGTCGCGATCTACGCATTTTGCGGGATTGCTGCGCCAGTTTATCGTCACGATGCATGGAAAACAATAGGAAGTGGCTTTGTATTAAAAGGCGGCTCTTACGGATTTTTAAACAATATTCCGCAAGAAACGAAAGCTGCATGGATTGCAAATAATGCAGATTTGAAAAATATTCATATTAGACCTAAAGGTGATGCGGAAATTTTAAGCGAACTATCCATTCGTTGTAGAGCCGCCTTACCTATCGTTGGGGATATACTGTCGAACGAGACAGAGGAATTGCGACAACTTGAAACGCTCGCACCAACAGGTCATACACAACGGCTAGAGATTGAGCGTCAAAAGGTAGGATGCCGGCTTGGCATAGCTCATTTACAGAGGTTACAAAATGATATGGGTCAACCAATCGACACACTAGTGAAGGCCGCAGACATTATGAGGCAGTTTGATGAAATGCAGTTTAATAAAGCCCCTGCTACTTATGGTAAAGGGGCAGAAGCGATACATAAAGCAGCTCGTTGCTACTTTATCAAGGAACTTGCCAAAATACGCTGTGAAAATAACCTAAAAAGCATTGGGCTTGGACTTACCCGTTTTATCCCAATTGTCGGTACAGTATATTCAGCTACAAAATGGTACCAAGGTTCAAAAGCTTAATAACGAGAAAGTCTGATTTTCTATCCTTAACTCGCGGAATCTATGGTTTTTCTACACATTCCGCGAATTATAAGCTATAAATAGCGGAAAATATCATTTTTACTTGTAATTCCGCGAGATATAGACTAAAGTTAGCGCTTTCGGAGAGAAAATACATGGAACACATTTTAGCCAGAAAGCGTGAAATCAAAGTCCTAGATAGAATTTATCACTCAGAGCAGCCCGAGTTTTTAGGGATTTATGGGAGGAGACGAATTGGTAAAACTTTTTTAATCAGGCAATATTTTAAGAAAAAAGGGATCTATTTTGAGCTGACAGGAATAAAAAATGGTTCTTTAAAACAACAACTTTATCACTTTAGAATTGAATATACGCGAATATTTGGTTCTTTACCTTCATCCGCCCCGTCAAATTGGCTTGAAGCCTTTAACCTCTTAAGAGAAGCTATTGAAAAGTGTGGTGTTCCAGGACGTATTATTCTTTTCTTCGATGAACTGCCATGGCTTGCAACGCCACGCTCAGGACTTTTACAAGCCATGGAACACTTTTGGAATCGATATGTATCTGATGACCATCGGGTTATTTTAATTGTTTGTGGGTCTTCAGCTTCTTGGATGATTAATAAGGTTCTTCGAAATAAAGGAGGTCTTCACGGGCGCCTAACTGCAGAAATTAAACTATTGCCCTTTGATCTAGAAGAAACGGAGATCTTTTTAAATAGTCGCGGAATTGCGCTTCAGAAAAAACAGCTGATCGACATTTACATGGCCATCGGTGGCGTAGCAAAATATTTAACCTATGTAGGTAAAGGAGAATCTTCTCTACAAGCCATTAGTCAGATCTGTTTTGAAGGCCCTCTTTATCGGGAGTTTGATGAACTGTATGCTTCCCTATTCGATCACTTCGAGCACCATGTGAATATAGTTAAAGCTCTGGCGGAACGCTCTGTTGGGCTTACAAAAAATGAAATCTGCGAAAAAACTAACCTCAAATCAGGTGGCGGGCTTAATAAAATCTTGGATGAACTGGAATCGTCGGGATTTATTCTTCCAATTGCCGGATTTGACACCCCGGTCAAAAATATTCGGTATAGACTTGTCGATGAATATTCGCTTTTCTACCTTAAATGGATAAGTCAAACTAAGGCAGTTGCTATAAGTCAAATCGACAAAGATTTTTGGATTAAAATGGGCAACACACCCGCTGGCAGGGCTTGGGCTGGATATGCTTTTGAGGGGGTTTGTTTGAAAAATATCAGCAAAATCAAAGCGGCCCTTGGAATTGCAAGTGTTCTAACAAGAGAATCGGAATGGATTTATAAAGCTACAAAAAATGATGATGACCAAGGTGTTCAAATCGATTTGTTAATCGATAGAGCAGATCAATGCATAAATTTATGTGAAATAAAGTACTACAGTGGAGAGTATGTCATCGATAAAGACTATGCATTAAAGCTACAGAGAAAAAAAAATATGTTTATTGAAAAGAGCAAAACAAAAAAAAGCGTCTTTACGACATTGATCACAACCTATGGGGTAAAAAAAAACAGCTTTGCACAAGAAGTTGTTGATAAGGAACTGACAATGACAGATTTGTTCGGCGGCGTATAATAGACCTCTTGCATAATTCCATTTGCTTGCTAAAATTGCCCTTTTTGGCATCTTTATTGCTAAATTTTTCGGCAATATGCTTGCATATTCCCTCAAAATTTATCAATAAATCTGCTCAAAAAGCATCAATTTTTTCACGCAAAGCGAATTATGCAAGAGGTCTAATCTTCAAATGATCGAGGTAATTTCAGCAATTCCCGCTAACAGAAAAAGACGTAAAGATAAAGCAGCTCGTTGCTACTTTATCAAGGAACTTGCCAAATCTATGCTTTGGGCTAAAAAGCCCTTCATATGATAGCCTAGGCCATGAGGCCTTACCATTACCCATTATTTTAAAAAATTAATTTGTCATCTTATACAAAATTGGATATCGCAAATGCATTCTGATTTCCACAACTTTTGTGTCGCTGCTACCGCAGCTCGATTATCAACTACATGGAACCCCACATTCCGCGTCGCTGCGCTCCGTTTCATGCGGGGCTATCGCACTTTGGTCACTGCCGTGACCAGCGGCGGCAGCCGCTTTCAGTACAGCAGCCCCGCATGCAGCGGAGCGAAGCGACGCGGAATGTGGGGTTGCAAGTAGTTGATAATCAAGCTGCGGTAGCAGCGATAGTACACATATGGG
>JABDAE010000107.1 GCA_013289325.1 Chlamydiota bacterium | reverse complement strand
TTCTTTTATCAAAGTCGATTTGCCGGTATTACGCGCACCAAATAAAAACAGGCTATGATCAACTGGTAATTTTAGTAACCTTGGAAACTTCATTTTCATAAGTCAACTCCGAATTTGTCGTGCATTTTCGGAGTATAGATCCTAAATTGCATGTTTGTCAATTTAAATCATGCGAATTCGTATTACAACTCCGGTTTTTTCGTGCATTCTCGAAGTTGATTTTCTTGTGTCGCGGCTGCGGGTTAGCCATGCGAGGGCTTTATCAACTCTGATTGGAGTACCACTCACTTGAATAAATCCAGCTTGTTCGAGATTGTGTATTACAAAATAAAACCCCATTGAAATTTATCGAAATATCAGATATTATTTCTACTAAAAAATCTATCTAATGAGATATGTATGGGAAGTTCTTTAAGATGTTTAAGGGGTTTTAACAGCAATACCAACTCAATCAATCTTGAGATTGAAAGTCGTTTGGCAAAAGGTGACCGTAGCAACAATAAAGCTGCAAGAGTGCTATCTGGCGCAAGTGTGCTGGTGCATCTGGGAGCTACTTTTGAAAATACGGTATGTGCATTGGGCAATCTCTTGACATCAGGGCCTCAGATGCTCGCGCATCGTTTTGGGTGCAGGCAATTGGCCAGTACCCTTGGAAGCCCAAGCGATCTTGGATATCGCATTAAAAGAGCCTTTCAATCGGCAATTGGTGTTTTCTTAGCTGCCTTTGGAATGATTGCTCCAGGTAAAAGTTTACTAGCCCAAGAAAAGCTTGGTAATTTAAGTAGTTACGATTTAGCGAGTAGGCAGCTGGATCGCGCACGTAGTGCTTTGGAGAGCAAAAAATATTGGGTGCAGCGCTATAAAGATTATTCCCTTAACACGTACAAATTATCAGGAGTACAATTAGATGTCGTCGCTAACTTTGAAGCCATTAAAACGGCATTCGACGGGATAGACAAAGAAAGGAATGTCCATCGCAGTCGATGGAATGACATCGATATAGACGGCCCTTCAGATTACCCTCGTCTATTAAATGAAGCGACGAAAAAAGAAAAAGAAGCTTTAGTGGCAATTGAACACCATGTGGCTGACCTTACACTTAAGTTGAGAACGCGGTTGGAATTGGACCACCAAGCTTTACCCGGGCTGCAAAGCAGGTTAGATGCAGCAGAGAAGAAAGTGAGCTCAACCCGACCCAGCTCAAATCCAATCTATTCTAATAGGGATCAACATGAAACGCACCGCGCTGCATTGGATGCTCAGGCAGACCAAGAAAGAGCTTGTCGTGCAGCTGAAGAGAGAATACAATTCCTTCAGTCCCTTTTACAACCTGTCGCTGTTTAATGATACCCAAGACCACCTGAATCCTGGAAAATTCTTCACACCCGTTGTGTAAAAGAGCATCAAAATGGAAAAAAAACCTATTACCATCAAATGTTTGGGGCTTGCATTTGGTTTGTTTCATGATCGGTACTTTCAATGCCTTTCATTTCAACCTAGAAACGGCGGTTGGAGACGGCAACTTAACACAATCTCTTGAACCAGAATCATTTGCAATGGGGTGGTCCAACACCCTCTGGGAATGTCCCACCCCATTGCAAAGTGATTCTAATTCAAGATCTTGCATTAATTTGCCATCTCGAACTGCCGTTTCTAGGGTTAATCGACGGAATGGTTCGTCTAATAAATTTCGTATTTGCTCGTATTTCATGATGCCCCCATGGAAGCATCATTTTTAACTCAACTCTTGGAAATTTTAAAGTTTAATCGGGAAAGGGCGGGCAGAGGCACGGGATTTTAGTTTCGAAAGAAGTCTAATGTTCACGATTGCTAATTCAATCGCGTATGAATCGAGCATGCTCCTTGCAACGCAGATTGAAAAAGAAATACTTCTTACCCCAAGCTGTTGGTGGGATGTGAGAGGCGATGCGAGTGAAAAGCAGTATGTTCCCAATCAGGGAAAAGCCCTTATACATTTATTGAGCGAGGCTCTAACGAAATAGCTGATTTAAAGGAGAAACCCCAAAGCGCCACAGTAGAGCGTAGATAAGAGGCGCTCCCACTAAGGGAAGAAAGCGAAATAAGCCTGTTACGCCAATAAGAGCAGGAATATCGTCTTTAACCAACTCTCGTAAGATCAGCCGCGGAGTCTTAAGTGGAAGTTTAGGTCCAAGCGACATAACACCCTTAGATAATTATGGCAAATAATAGTTAATCGTTGTATTGTATATTTCTTTTTATTTCAATTTAAAATTTTGAGAAGATGATGAGCTCTACCAATTCCCCCTCAAATCTAACCTCTATTGTCGACTTGGAAACAGCTTATAAAAGAGCCGATTATGACAATAAAACAGCGCGCGCAGCTAGTTGTATTCCCCATTATTTGATAGCGCTTGGCGAAAAGCGAGGAGCGCCGCAAGCACAAACCCTTCAATATATCGAAAATAGCAACCAATTCGTTAAAAAATTGTTTTTAGCAGATGAGGGGGCTGACAACCTTACTCCCCTGATGATTGCTGTGATTCAAGATAATGAAGCAGTCGTCGATAAACTTATCGATAAGGCCAGATCCTATAAACGGTTAAAGGATGTATTAAATGCACAAGATAGATTTGGATGGACACCTTTACATTTTGCAGCGCTTTCCTCTTCTAAACTTTATGATAAACTCATTGGCTATAAGGCCAATCAAAATGTGTTAAATCGTCAAAACTGTACAGCGCAAGATCTGCTAAAATTAGCACAAAGAAAAACACATCTGGATTATTCGACCAAAGTGTTTCTTAAAAGTTTAAGTTGTGAAATTTATCCTCTTTCAAGCTTAACTGAGCAACAAATCCAAGAAACTCTCGGTATTTTATATCGCGACATCTCCTATTATCCACCCTCGACGTTTAGTGATTTAAGAACACAAACGGCAACAGTTGAATCCACATTTATAGACCATCTCTTCTTTGACCTCTTTAAGCAAATGCGCGAAAATCCCCCAGCTCTTTGTATACAAGAATGCACTGATTTACAAGGCGTTGTAAAAGATGCAAAAGAGCTTGTGGCAATGGAAGAAATCCCATTCTCACGCCTCATTGGCAGCTATTCTGGCACGTATTGTTCAAAAAAACCAGATCTCTTATTCGATAATTCGGAAAAAGGTTTTCAAAGTTTTATGGAAAATCGGGCAGCTGCATATTTGCTATCCCCCATCTTTGCAGATGAGATTGGGGGAGCGCTTCGCTTTGCAAATGCTGGATTTCCGAATGCTCACCATGTAAAGGTCACGGTTGAAGGGGTGCCTCAAAGTCTATTTTTTTCAGGAGGAATACGGAAAAGTGAGCCGATTCTTTATAATTATGGACCTGATATGCCTTACTTAGGGTATGGGAAACAGATAGTTTTAGGCAAAGAAGAGATGAGACAATTTTTTGCAAGAGGACTTGATAATGTCTTAAAAGCAGATACCGAAAACACAAAAGCCAGAAGTAAAAGAAAATTTCAAGCGCAAGATCTGATCGAAGGAGAGTTATATGGTCAAAGAATGGTATATCCTCTTACCGTGCCAGCTGCTATTTTAGATTTACATTTTAATGGAATCGTATCTGCTAAGGAATGGACAACGGTGATACATAGCTCACTTCAAGAATGCATAGATGATTTTGTGGCAAAGAATTGTCTTATCATGCAAGTGTTGCTTTGTTTTTTAGGCTCCCTTCATGATTTTGATCACGCACTGGAACAAAGTGGGCAGAAAAAGAAAGCATCTCTTTGGGTATTAGATAAGGTTGGGTCTTTAACGATCATTCAAATCATGAAGATATTTAAGTCTTATTCGACTGGATCAGATTGGGATCAATTCATATTAGAGAAAGAAAAATGGATTGAAACGTACGACTGGAAACAAGATCCCAATCCCCCGCTCTCACTGCAACGCGTTAAGGATATGTATTTAACTTTCTTTAATGGGCGCAGTAAAAAATTTCAGGTAGACTCGTTGATAAACATGTATAGAGGGATAAAAAAAGAAGCGCATTATGAAACATCGGCACAATACGCGATCATCGATTATCTTAACGCTCATCTATTCCAATCTAAAACTGTCGATCAATTAATCGAGCTTCGCCAAGAAATACTCTTGGAATTAGTACAAAAAACCAAATAGCCACAACGGAATTTTAGCGTTAATCCAACTTTCAATCTCATCGCAGGCTAAAAATGCATTTTTTTCACCGTTTATCTGATCAAATATAATAGGAATACATTCCAAGCCAGCCAATCTTTTACACATTATGCTTAAGGCGTGGCCCTAAGGGCGTATCCTCTATCACATAGCCGCGAGAGACGATTAAGTCGCGCAGTTGATCGGAAAGCGCCCAATCTTTTTTAGCTCTTGCTTCGATGCGCTTTTGCAAAGCTTCTTGCAAGTCAATTGGAATCTCTTTTTCTTGCACATCAAATTTCATCACGCCAAGGACCGTGTCAAAGCGCTTTAATAGGGCAATGACTTTTGCAGCTTCTGTAGGAAACATGCCACTTGCATCGCAATAGGCGTTTATTTCGCGTATAAAATCAAAAAGAGAACCAAGCGCTAGCGAAATGTTGAGATCATCGGCAAGTGCCTCTGAAAATTTGCCGTCTGCGATGTTGATGATCTCATCGACTTTAATGCCGCTATTTGGGGCATGCGAATTAAGAGATGGAGCGCTTACAAACTCTTCCATTCGAAGAATAAAGCTTTCAAGGCGCTGCAACGTCGTTTGCATCGAATCAAGACCTGCAAAAGTGAAATTAAGCTGCGTCTTATAGTGTGTGTGCAATAACATATAGCGCACTTGAATGCCCGTATACCCCCTTTTCAATAAGTCGCGAAGAGTGTAAAAATTGCCAAGGCTCTTGGACATCTTCTTACCATCTACCACAAGGTGCTCAGAGTGCATCCAGACATTGACAAACTTTTTCCCAGAACACCCTTCCGATTGGGCAATTTCATTTTCATGATGAGGGAACATATTATCAATTCCACCCACATGGATGTCGATGGTGGAGCCCAATATCTTCATCGCCATGGCAGAACACTCTAAGTGCCACCCGGGCCTACCTGGACCAAAGGGGCTTTCCCAAAAGATATTGCCATCTCGTAAAGCATCATACGCTTTCCACAGGACAAAGTCAGAGGCGCTTTCCTTTTCATACTCATCTGCCACAACGCGAAGTGAGGCTCCCTCTTGAAGCTCTTCTAAACAAAAGTGAGAAAGGCACCCATAACGGGGAAATTTGCGGATGGCAAAATAGATGCTTCTATCGCTTCCGACATATGCAAGCCCATTTTCTAGCAAGACGTGAATCATGCTAATCATTTCAGCAATGTATTCTGTTGCAGCCGGATAATGCTCTACAGGTTCGATATTAAGGGTTTTTAAATCTTCAAAAAAAGCATCCTTATATGGCTGTGTATACTCATCAAGAGTTATCCCCATTGCAAGAGCGCCTTTGATCGTCTTATCATCGACATCGGTAAGATTCATCGCCTGGGTAATCTTCATGCCGAAAAATTTGATCGCGCGGCGCAAAAGATCTTCAAAAATGTAGGTTCTGAAATTGCCTATATGGGCAAAGTTATACACGGTTGGACCGCAAGTATACATCTTGATGTGCCCCTTTTCCAAAGGAACAAGCGGCTCTTTAACGCAAGATTCTGTATTATATAGGTGCAATGTAAGTGGCGTATTTGTCATATAAACGTTCTTTTTTAGGTTATATTGTAGAGAATCACTATATCCCTTTTTAAGAAATTTTACCAGTCCCAATCGCTGTCTACTTTTCGATTGACTAAATATTTTTTACTATATATACCGAAAGTATTTCAAGGAGACCTCGTAAAAATGAAAAATAACACTTTTATATTTTTCCTCATTCTATTTTCGGCACTCAGTTTTTTGCCAATTAATTTAGGTCCTTTTATACCCCCCCATTCGTTGATGGCAGAAGAAACCACCGATGGAGAAGAGGAGGGTATTGACAATGAAGATGATGAAGAAAAAGCTAGAAAGCAGGACAAACGCTTAGAGGATGACCAATCGACATTTTACAACGCTGCCAATGCTCTTTACAACACGGATGAAGAATCCTCTCAGTATACGACACCCAATTACTCAAACCTAAATATCTACGGAAATTAAAATAAGTTTTTTAGCTATATCGAATGAGACTGTTGTGATATGAAGAAAAATAAATTACAATGCAAGAGGGTTTAATGAAAAAATTTTTATGCGCGTTTATGTTAACAACATTTATGTTTACCTGTGCTTTACAAGCTCGTGGCACTTTACAAGGAATTCCCCAAACCACCTGTAAAATTGGCAAAACCTCTACCTTGTTAAAGTATAATCATGGAACTGTCATTGCAATTCCACGCGTTACCTCGGTTCTTTGGAATTATCTGGCCAATCCTGATGATCCTAATGATATACCCACTATGTTAGAGAAATTTTTGCCCGATTTGCTTACTAGTGATTGGTGCGCAGGTTTTTCTGAATACAGAACCAATCATGAAGCAGGAGTCAATACAAACCAGCCGATTCGTAAAGGTTTTTTTGTAGGACAGAAGACGATCTTTCCGCAAAGTGGGAACACAACTGTTACAGATGATGAGATTCAGCAAACACTCATCGCTAATATTCAAAACGGAAGCCTACCAGCGCCTCATAAAGGCAATCTTGGCAATAATCAATCAGTTTATTTGATCTCATTTCCACCTGGCTATACCGTAGATGCAACTTCTATAGGTAATGGCATGTCATGTTCAAGCTTTTGCGGCTATCACAACTCTGTCCTTGAACCAAATTCCGGGATCACAGTGGCATATGCGGTCTTACCAAGATGTGATTTAAACTCTTGCGGTTTCGTTGATAGCGATATTGTTAAAAGTTTTGAAGTCGTTGTCAGTCATGAACTTGCTGAAATTATTACTGATCCTATCGTTCCTGAAGGCTGGGACAATGACCCTATAGTAGAAGTTGCAGACATTTGTGAAAATGAATCCGCTGGTCAAATCACTGTGGGTAACAATACATGGTCTGTTGCAAAGCTTTGGTCAAATAGAAAGCGGGGCTGTGTCGATCAACTTCCAGGGTTCAAATAACATTTGCAAGAATAATCCTAAATCCGGCAGTTGGAGACGGCAACTTAACGCAATCTCTTGAACCAGAATCATTTGCAATGGGGTGGTCCAACACCCTCTGGGAATGTCCCACCCCATTGCAAAGCGATTCTAATTCAAGATCTTGCATTAATTTGCCATCTCGAACTGCCGGATCTAGGATAATGAGATTTATACCGAATTATTTTTTCTATCCTTGAGAGTGACTTTCGTGTATGATCGTCACTTTATAAAAGAAAAGGATATTTCATTATGAAATTTGTGATCCCTACACAAGAATTTAACTATCTAATCAGCAAGTGTTTAAACGTCGTTTCGGCAAAAGCTGCTGTCCCGATTCTTTCTAATCTGTTGATTGAAGCCTCAAGCGGAATGATAAGGGTTACAGCCACTGATTTAAGCGTCGGAATCCGCTGCTTTGCAGAGGTTGAAATCATCGAAGAAGGCGCAACAACACTTCCAGCAAGAAAACTTGCGCAACTCATAAAAGAGCTCACAACGCCAAACATTGAAATCTATTGTTCGCCAAATCACATTACCGAAATCACTGCCGGCACATCTAAATTTCGCCTTCTTGGGATGGATAAAGCGCCTTTTCCAAGCCTACCCGACCTTGGAGATGTGGTAAAATTCACCGTGAAAGAGCGCGACTTAAAAGAGGCAATCTTTCGCACAGCATTTGCTGTTTCTAAGGAAGAAGCGCGCTATACGCTCTCTGGCGTTTGGTTAAGTATTTCAGGGGGCAAAGCGATCTTGGCAGGCACAGACGGAAAACGCCTTGCACGCGCCATCTTGCCAATTGAAAATGCTCCAGATCTTACAGGCACCTACATCATCCCGATCAAAGCTGTCGATGAAATTTTAAAAAACCTACGCGAAGAAGGAGATGTCACCCTCTACCTTCTAGAAGATAAAATTGCAGTGCAAACGCAAGATGCCTTAATCGTCTCTAAACTCCTTTCAGGGGAATTTCCCGATATTAACCGCATCATCCCACTTGAGGCCAATAAGCTGATCTCCCTTCATCGAGAAGAGCTGATGACGCTCCTTCGCCAAATTGCCCTATTCACATCGGAAAATAACAACGTAGTGCGTATAGTCCTTGAAAATGGGGAAATGAGCCTTGGCGCTAGTGCAAATGAAGTTGGAGAGGGAAAGGTGAGCATGCCGGCAAACTACTATGGAGACAGATTCGAAATCGCATTTAACCCAAGTTATTTTCTCGATGTCCTACGCCACAGCAAAAATGAAACGGTCTCTTTAGGGGTTAGCGACCCATTTACTCCTGGCATCGTCACAGATGCTGAAATAACAAGCTATGCGCCAGAAAACTTAAGCCCACTTTTTGTCTTAATGCCGATGCGCCTTAAGGAAGTATAGGCCTTCCGTGTTCATTAAGACCCTTTATCTTAAGGATTTTAGGCTATATAAAGACGCAAGCTTTCATTTTTCAGAAAAAATTAATGCCATAAAGGGACCAAATGCCCAAGGCAAAACGTCTCTTATTGAGGCCATCTACTTTTTAATGACCGGCCGTTCATTTCGCACATCTCAATCGATGGACTTGATCAGACACGGCGCCTCTTTTTTTCATATCGAAGCCAAATTTGTCAAACACGGTATCGAGCAGACAATAAGCGTAACTTATAATGGCAAAGAGAGAAAAGTCTTTTACAATAGAGCCCCTTGCGCCTCATCCTTAAATTTACTGGGTCTTCTACAAGGAGTCGTGATTCACCCAGATGACGCTGCAATCGTCAAAGGAGCGCCTCAGATGAGACGAAGTCTTCTAGACATCCAAATTGCACAAACTGATCCCCTTTACGTACGCCACCTCACCCGATACGATCGAGCGATGCGGCAGCGCAATTTTCTACTTAAAGCCAAAAGCGGAGCCGGAATCGATGTCTTTGAGCACCAAATGGCAGCGTCAGCTGTCTATATCGTCAATAGGCGCTCTTTAGCGGCGATGGAGCTAAATTGCCTTGCAGCGCCACTTTATGAAAATATCTGCGGCGCTAACGAAGTCCTTGCCCTGCGATACAAGGCACATGGAACAGGCGATCATATTCCAAATGAACCAGATGCTTTGCAACACCTTTTCATCGATCAATACAAAAGGCATCGCGCCAAAGAAATGGCGCTTGGTGCTACCCTAAGTGGCCCCCATAAAGACGATCTTGTGATTGCGATCGCTGGAAAAGAGGCTAAAGGCTTTGCAAGCGAAGGACAGCAAAGAAGTGCTGTCGTGGCCATGCGCCTTGCTGCCTTTGAACAACTTGAAATCCTCACAGAAAACGCCCCATTAATGCTTGTCGATGACTTAGGAATGAGTCTAGATAGCAGCCGCCGCGAGCATTTATTAGACCATTTGTCCAAGTTAAACGGCCAAGTCTTCATCACAACAACCGATACTCTAAAGATTTTACCGGGTGAGCATCTCGTCACTATTATTTAATCTAGAAACGGCAGTTCGAGATGCTAAATTGGCGCAAGATCTTGAATTAGAATCACTTTGCAATGGGGTGGGACATTCCCAAATGGTGAAGGACCACCCCATTGCAAATGATTCTGGTTCAAGAGATTGTGTCAAGTTAGCGTCTCCAACTGCCGTTTTTAGGTTTAACC
>JABDAE010000106.1 GCA_013289325.1 Chlamydiota bacterium | reverse complement strand
TTGGAAATACACGGGTAAGCGGCTCTTCTGACCAAAAAGCAAGGCAAGATTCAGTTGTGGTAGCTTCTCCTTATCGCGGTTATGCCCGTATTTGATGAATTCATTTAGTTCCGAGTAGGATGAGATAGAAGTGATATCATAGCAGAGATAATCATCCTCTAAGACTTTATTCATCCATTTATTGAAGAAGGTTTGCTTCCCATCGATGCCAATAGCGCGAAGGACCTCGGTAATGCACTGGCTTGATAGAGGCACTCCATAAGGATGTGCATGACTTTTGCACCACGTCCCACAATGACTCAAAGGACCTCCCTGAGAAACGAGGTAATAGGCCATCGTTAGAATCTGGTGATACTCTTTGGGAAAGCTGGATTTCAGCAAGCTGTCCAGGCCTAACTGCTCAGTGATGGTGTCAAGGATAATCGAAGACCCTACAATCTCGGCAGATGCCGTGACAACAGGATCTCTAACAGCAGCTTGTTCGGGCGCAAGACGTTTAGATGGAATTAGCTCCCCACTAACAGGGTCAAGCTTACCAATGCACACCTGTTTATTGCGTGCCTGCTTCTTCTCTTTGTCCCAGTATGAGATAGACTCATACACGTAGGTAACGCCTGTTTTCTTGTTTACATGGCTGACTCTCCTCTTTACAATAGTTATAATTGTAGCCATGAAAAAGGTAAAGAGAAATCGAAAAACATGTGCAACAAGCTTTTATTTAATGGCTTACGCCAGTCCTAGTTACAAATCTTACGGGAAATGAGGTTGGAGATCGCCTTTAAAGGCGGCTTCAAAAAGCCAGCGGTAACCTTCTAAGGTGTCTTGTTCCACCCCATCCCCTTTTTGGTAAAGGCGGGCAAAGCGCAGCGCTTGGGAAGCTGAGATCTCTTTACTAGGGGTTTTTCCCTGCTGGATTCTCTTGTAAATGGAATTAGTAGCATTGTCAGAGAACTCCTCGAGAGGGGTTTTTGCAAATGTTTTTAAAAGTGCAAGCTCGCTCTCTTTCTCTTTTTCCTTTTTATCTGGACCAAATAGCCTTTTCATAAATGGGAGGGAAGCGACTTTCTCAGTTGCAGGAGAGGTAGACGCCCGAATGTGCGCTTTAACTTTAGAGGAGAGCAGCTCTCCAAGGGGACTTGGCGGCACAATGTCAATCTGCATAGCCGGTGCATCTACAGAAGCAGCTGTTGCTGCCTCACTGCTGCTAGCGCCTATGTGGCTCTCTCCAAGGCTAGAGATGCGAGACGATATGCGGGGATCAGCTGCTTTTCCTTTCCCGGCAGAAGGCACGTCCCCTTTCTCTACAAAGGGAGCTTTTTCGCTATTATATGGAGCATATGGAGGAATTTGATCGTTAGAACTCATAACCACCTCATAAATTAAATCATAATTAGTTATAGAATTAATATATTTAATTGTCAAAATAGATAATTGTTTACATTTATTTTTATAAAACAAATTACATTGTAAATAAAAATATTAATTCTTAGAAAATAAGGAGCTGTGTCTATTTTTGGCTTATTTTTAACCAATCATTTTACCTCTACACCGGTAAAATATTAATTTTTATAAACTTTCTTATAGCTTATTTATGTAAAACAGGTTAAATTTACCTTAATAGCAGTAAAAACAAGCGTAAATATCATGGATACCAAACACATTGGACAAATGATCCACTTTCATCGGAAACAGAGTAAACTATCTCAAAAAGAGTTAGGAAGGTTAGCAGGACTTGGAAAAACCGTGGTCTTTGACATAGAAAAAGGAAAGCTTTCAATTCAGTTTGATACATTACTTAAACTTCTTTCTGTGTTAAACATCACTATCTTGTTTCAAAGTCCTTTGATGACAAGTTTTGAGGAGGGTTTTGATGAAAAAGGCTAACATCTACATAGACGGAGTACTCGCTGGAGAACTGCAAGAGCTTAAGCGCAATGAAAACTACCGTTTTCTATACAATGATGAGTACAAAGGACCATCAGTCTCACTCACGATGCCAAAGGATCGATCTACTTATGATTTCGACCGATTCCCCCCATTTTTTGAAGGTTTGCTTCCAGAAGGGATCATGCTAGAAGGGCTTTTACGGCATTCAAAAATAGATAGATTCGATCTTATGACTCAATTAATAGCAGTCGGAGGAGACCTTGTAGGAAATGTCACTGTAAAGGCGGCTGAATGAATCGCTGCCCCATCACCTATGAAGAATGTGGGGAACAACTCTATTCGGAAAAGGGTTTAAAATCGCTCTCGCGCTCATTAAATGCTCTACACTTATTTCCTTACTCCGCTAAAGAACAGATCCAACTTGCAGCGGACTTTGCCGCAAAGCTATCCATTCAAGGTATACAGCCAAAGCTTAGCATTAAATTAATCGCCTCAAAGGGTGAATTTATCGTTGTAGAAAAGGGTGGTCGCTATATTCTTAAACCTCCTCATCAAGTCTACGAGGAGCTCCCACAAAATGAAGATCTCACGATGAAACTTGGCTCTGTGGTGGCAATCGATGCCCCCTGCCATGGAATGATTTATAACAAAGATAACTCTTTATCTTATTTTATTAAGCGCTTTGACAGAGTATCGTCGCATCATAAATTAGCTACAGAAGATTTTGCCCAATTGATGGGTTTTTCACGCGATACAAAATATGAATCCAGTATGGAACAATTAATTCCTATCTTAGATAAGCATTGCACATTTCCCCTCATCGAGAAAATCAAACTTTTTCGCCTTACTCTCTTTAATTTCTTAATCGGGAATGAAGATATGCATTTAAAAAACTTTTCACTGATTAGATACGAGAATAAAGTGGAGCTCAGCCCTGCCTATGATCTTTTAAATTCTAGCATTGTGTTAAGAAACCCAGAAGAAATCGCTCTTCCATTACGAGGAAAAAAAAGTAAACTAAAACGTGAAGAGCTAATCGATTATTTTGGCCTTGAAAGACTTAAACTTCTTAAAAACGTGATCGATCAAGAACTTGAAACCTTTCAAAAGGCCTTTGCAACGTGGGAGGCGCTCGTGAGAAAAAGCTTTTTATCTGCACACATGCAAGACAAATACCTTGATTTAATCTCTGAGCGCCGGAAAAGACTAAAGCTCTAAACTCTCAGAAGATCCAAAGGAAAGGAAAAACAATGGGGTCAGTAGTCTTTTCTCCGAGGAAAGACTCTACTGACCCCATTGGCCCAATCGTCCACTTTTAAGGTGATTTTTTCGTTCTTTCCAAAGAAGCAGTGTTCCTTGGAGTATTTCGCAGGAATTTTCGAAATATATGACATAAATCTTGGTAGTTGAGGCATGGCACAGTAATTGAATTGCGTGCATAAATCAAGTAGTATCATGGGGAACAAATAATAGTTACGTTTTTATCAGGGTGTTTTCATTAAAATTTCTGGCCTCGTTCATAACCTTGGGAGAAGTTCGGCCATAATCCTAGAAACGGCAGTTCGAGATGGCAAATTAATCACCTATCGATTCATGGTGTATAAATTTGCATTTTTTGCTATTGTCTTCATTTGAGTTTTCTTTAAAATATTATGGATAATTATGAAAAAAAATACATTGGTTATTTTGTTTATACTTTTGTGTGGCTGTCAAATAAATGAATGTTTGGCGGAAAAACTTGATCGGGATCTTGAATTAATAATTAGACTTCTTTAAAACTTGCTTTGTTTGGGAAAATTGATGATTTTTGAGCAGATTTATCGACAAATTTTGAGAGCATCCAAATTGAATAAATTTCTAGGGGCATATAGTCTTCTACATCCTTCCCATGTTTTGCTAGCAGAACAAGGGAAGGATGTAGAAGACTATATGCCCCTAGAAATTTATTCAATTTGGAAATACGAGCCGAGTTATTAAGGATGGAGTGGCTCCCATTATTTGTCAGAGAGACCGGCAAGTTTTCTCAGTTCTTGACGAAATTTGACTTGATTGGGTAGAGGGCCAATTGCATTTGAATCGCACATGGCAACAATTGCTGGTTGATTTTCTTGAAGAGGAAAAGCAACGTGCGCTGTAACATCTCTTGCTATGCCGTCATCAAATAGTTCATAGTTTAACCCTGAAAACTGAATCGAAGAAGCATTTGCCTCACAGCCGAGGCCGTAAGTGTAAGTGCCGTCGGAGCCGCGCGCGCCTAGCATCTTTTTCTGCCACTCTTCTCCAAAGTATGAAGAAAGGTGTTTCTCTCCTTTTTGAAGAACTTGAGCCACCTTCAAAAGGTCACTGATAGAGGAAACCATATCTCCACACCCAGCTTGAATTACATCTCCGTGACCAGAAAACCCAGGTGCAATACGTGTATCTTGTGATAGATTGAAAACCCTGGTGAATAACTCATCCCTTATGATTTGTGAAAAGGGAATTTTAGGTATTGTATAACCTTTACCGGCATTGTAGACAAGCTCCTACATCCAGGCTGCAACATCAAATCCGAGATTGCTATACAATCCGATCCCTTCGCCTGGTTTATGTTTATGTTCATACTTTTCATCCAAGGTTGCTTGGTAAATGAAACGCTCATTTAAAGTTAATAGCCTCACATTTGGATCATCTTCACCCTCGGGACCTATCCTCGGCTTATCATCGCCCTCAAGCCCTGAAGTATGCGAAAGAAGTTGTTCTAGCGTCATTTGTCTTGCCTTTGTAGGATCAGCAAAAACCCCCTGCAATACCCTTTCATCAATTAATTTTTTATCGATCAAGTCGCCTAAGCTGGTTTCGAGATTGATCATACCGTCATTCATAAGCTTTAAAGCTAGAAAGGCGGTAAATGTTTTTGTCACCGATCCAATTCGATGAGCTCCATAAGCTTCATTCTTCCCAAGGTTTAACTCCGAAATACTCCCATCTGGCCGCAAAATACCAACGGCCACATGGGCATCATGTGGATTGTCTGTAGCTAAGAGATAAGCTTCCTTCGCAGATTGAACATCAATACGTTCTTCGATCGATGTCCCCAAAACATCTATTCCGACTCTATTTGTTTTTTTTGCTTGCGGGAATGAAATGTCCTCAAGCAAAGACAGCCTTCCCTGGAGGTCTTTTTCACTTGTAATCGAGTCTAATGAAACAGAGGACAGAATTTTACAAGCCGTTTCAAGCTTTTCTTGCTCGCCCAATACAGCATAAGTAACACCATTGATTTCCACGGAATGATCAGAGGGTTTTCCTTTCACTAAGTCAATATTATAATCAGTCCCATGATGTTGGAAACTAATATGCATTTCTTGTGGTCCAGACATAATAATACCCTAAAATAAAAAATAATTTGTTTCAGATCGTTAGTCTATCAAATCTCATTGTATCATTTATATTTGTTTTTGTAAAAGATACACACAGTTGCGTTTCATGGGCTTGTCTGTTACACTACCAACTTAGGTTAAATTTCAGAGAGAAGAGGCGTTTGAAGCGAACGAGATTACTTGCGGCTACTGATCAGGAGGCGAGGAGATGTTCCTCAGCATCAATTTCAATTGGCTCAATAATTGCATTGTTTTTATTATTGGCCAATTTCTCAATGCTGAAATTGTGATAAAAATTTCTGAAATCTCTATCTTCTAATAAGAGTTGATCCATAACATATAAACGAATACATAGTTCACAATTCCATATGACCAGCTCGTCTATATTCACAGTAACTTAGTTACTGAATATATTCAAGAAGAGAAATTTCTAGCGGGAATTGCTGTTACAACCTTTCTCAATTTAATTTAAACAATCCTTTGCGCTATACTGATCCCGATGGGCTATTTGTCTTTGCAATTCCCCTTGCAGCGATTGCCTTTGGAACTAGGGCCTCACTTGGATTATATTAGGTTTGGTTGATTGATGCATGAACCCAATTTTCTTTTAGAAAAGCAAGCCACATTGGAGTATTGGACCCTTGTTGAGTTTTTCTCTCCCTATAACCTTGATAATCATTTAAATAGCCAAAAAACCTACCAAAAAATTTATGCGGGTGATGAGTCAAGTCCAGATCTTCCTTGGCTGAATGCTTCCCTCATTCCTGAACATTCACAAGAGACTCCATTTGCAAAAGGGTATCATCTTTACCTTGGACTTTTTAGCATTGAAGAAACGGCCGATCGAGCGCGCCATACCTTTGCAAAAATCCCAAGTGAGTGGCAATCCATCAACTGGCAATCTTGCTCATTGGGCTCTTGTTTTGCCCGGCTGACTATTACCACACATGGCATTCCGTTATTTGGCACATTGACCTTGTCTACTCTGCCGTGGGCGCATGGACGTCTTTTGGAAGGGAAAAAAGAATCGATTGCGATTGAGCAGTATTGGAAAAGCGTTCATAAACTGCTCCATATTTTGCGCGAAGAATTTTCACTCACGTTGCCACGTAAACTCGTAAAAGAGCCAAAAACACAGGCGAAATACCTTGATAAAGTCTCTATTTCAAGTTTGGTCAATTACCTTTACGATTGGGCAGGATATCGACCAAACGATTACCCTATTGCCCTGATTGAACCATTAGATGAGGATTGTACTCTCGCTGCTAAAGATCCTCAGATTAAGAATGAAAGGGACATTCCCATTCTCAATAGCTTTTATATTCAAGATCTTGAATCTGCAAAGATCTCTTTGGTCAATCTTAAAGGGAAGCCAATTGATGATTACCTTGGGGGAGAGCAACAGGAGCGCATTATTCTCGATAGTCCTAGAGGGAAGGAAACGATTCTTCAAGCCATTCGTCCAGAGGAGAATCCATTGGGAAGATGGCCTGATCCGCTTTCTAAAACGCAAAGTCTCATGCAGCAATTTTCCATTAATGCGGCATTGGATTCCTCCATTTTTTCTGTGAATGGGCCTCCGGGAACTGGAAAGACATCACTTTTACGAGAAATCGTTGCAGAAAATCTCGTAAGACGCGCTAAGGCGCTTGCGCAGTTTAAGACGGCACAACAGGCCTTTATTGGAAAACAGACCATTAATTTTGAAAGTAGCGATTCCATTGTCGTAAGTGAGCTCGACCCTTCATTACTGGGGTTTGAAATCCTTGTGGTTTCCTCTAACAATAAGGCCGTGCAGAATCTCTCTCAAGAGCTTCCATTGAGATCGGGACTTGCCCAAGAGTTTCAACACGCCTCCTACCTTGAAACGGTTGCGACGAAGGCTTTAGGTGTAAGAGTTAATGAAAGCTGGGGGCTTATTTCAGCGACACTCGGCAATATGGAAAATTGCAAGCGATTTGTAGAGAATGTATTCATCACACCGGGCAAGAAAAAGGGGGAAGAGCGCATTTGGGAATGGATTGAGACATATGACGGTCCATCCTTTGAAGAAGCTAAAGATGCCTTTATGGTGGTTTTAAGTCAGCTAGAGGGACACATAGAAAAGTTATCAAGACTTGAACGTCTTCATGAAGAGATTGGCTCTCATACTGATGAATCGTATTGTAGGGAAGAAATAAAAGCCCTTGAGAGTATTCAAGAGGAGTCTGAAGAGCTGCAGCTAAAACTTGCCAAGTTTATAGAAGAAGAGGGGGAGATAAAGGAGCGATTAACTCTTTTTCAAGAGAAAGAAAACCTATGGAAGCATAAGCGTCCAAACCCTTTTGTCAGAATTTTTGATAAAGACGCAAGCAAGGTATGGTTGGATCAAGCTCAAGAGATTAGAAATCAGCGCATGGAAGCCATTGATGAGTTACACCGATGTAAAATGGCTCTTAAGGATCTTCGAACGCAGTTGCAGGAAAAAAGCCGTAAGGAAAATGATTTAACAGAGGAGCTCCTTCATTCTGTACTTTCATTCCATTTGAATAGGGATGAATACGCATCATTTAAGGCAAGCTACCCCGATGCACTGCTCCCTGCGAACAATCAAGAACTCATCCATACACACATATACTATCAAGCCTCTGACTTAAATCGGGTAAGAACTGAGCTCTTTATTGCGGCGATGGCCTTGCATGAAGCATGGCTTGCAGAAGTGTTGCAAATGAGGGGGGGATTTCGCGGTAATCTCATGGCAATTTCTAGTTTGCTGCAGGGAAAGACGCCAACGACTGCAGATGACACTCGCCTTGCTTGGCAAAGTGTTTTTCTTCTGGTCCCAGTGATCTCTTCCACTTTTGCTTCCATTGGACGTATTTTCCGCTACCTTGAACCTGCATCCATTGGTTGGGTTTTGATCGATGAAGCGGGACAAGCTGTTCCCCAAGCAGCGGTCGGCTCTATTTGGCGTGCGAATAGAGTTCTCTCTATTGGGGATCCCTTTCAGATTGAGCCGATTTGTACAATACCTGCAGAAGTGATTGACGGAATGGCGAAAATAAGAAACAAAGATTTTACCCTAAGTTGGGCGCCTTCTCAGGTGTCGGTGCAAAACTTAATGGATCGCGCAAGCATTTTTGGATTACAGAGACATATACGAGAGGATAGTTATTGGCTAGGATCACCCCTTCGCGTTCATAGGCGTTGTTTAGAGCCCATGTTTACAATTGCCAACTCAATTGCTTATGAATCGAGTATGCTCCTCGCAACGCCTCAGGGAAATGAAATTTCACTCCCTTTAAGTTGTTGGTGGGATGTGGGGGGAGATACAAGAGAGAAACAATATGTCCCAAACCAAGGAAAAGCGCTTACTCATTTATTGGAAGAGGCCCTTCTTCAGATCCACCCAACAGATCTCTTTGTCATTTCTCCGTTTCGAGAAATTGTCAAACAGATCCAGCAGCTGATCTTGGAAACAAATTTTATAAAAACGATTTTCGAAGAGAAGTTCGCGCATATTCCCCTGCAACAATGGGTGCAGCAGGCAGTTGGCACCGTACACACTTTCCAAGGCAAGCAAACAACCGCTGTCTTTTTTGTCCTCGGAGGGGATAAAACTACCTTACGTGCCATCGAATGGGCCTCCCGCAAGCCCAATCTTCTAAATGTCGCTGTAACGCGTGCTCAATCTAGATTTTACGTCATCGGAGATTATGACCTTTGGAAGATATGGCCGTATTTCGCTGTGGCCGCTAAAAACTTAAAGCGCACTCCTTTCAGCAATTCCCGCTAAAAAGGCATGCGATTTTTTAAGGGGAGATATGACGCCCCCCTGTGGAGTGCCCTTTAACCTAGAAACGGCAGTTCGAGATGCTAAATTGGCGCAAGATCTTGAATTAGAATCACTTTGCAGTGGGGCGGGACATTCCCAAAGGGTGTATGAGCATCGAGGCCTTATAAGACATGGTCAATTTTCTTGAACAGCAGTTGCAGCAGCTTTCTCAAAGCCAAAAATCCAATTCTTGAAGTTGTTTGAGTATATCGGAAAATGCAAACGGAAACGCAAAAAGTTCACGGTGTGTTTCTTAATTTACAGGTAAGGTCTGGCAAGTTGTTTGGGTATAAAATGCTGGTCAGAAAATGGTGATTTCAAGTAATTTCTTGAGGAACAGAGGCTTTTGCAAAACTCGCTTTGTTAGTCTTATATTTGACACCATTGATACGATTGGTATGATAGAGAAATGAAGTAGACATGCAAGAACCTCCTTGGTAAGAAGTTCTTTGTATCGTTTACTTCATTTTTTTATGTCTTTCTCTCGCGGTGAGTCCTAAAAAACCGGATGAACCTTTTTTATTGCGTACACCTTTTAATCACACCCATTCTGATATAGCACTTGATTTACGTACACAATTCAAATATTGTGCCATGTATTAAGAAACTCCGATCGAGAAGGTATGATGGAATCCCTTTGCGAGCGCAAGACTTCTCTCTCGATATATAAGCCTCGAAGGCCTGAAAAAACGGTTCTTTTTGAAGTTGTAAAAAAGCATTACACTACATGGCTCAAAAATGCGAAAAATCCTGTTCCAAAGTATATCGACAAAGAGTTCA
>JABDAE010000105.1 GCA_013289325.1 Chlamydiota bacterium | reverse complement strand
ACGATTTAGGATATTGAGTGATAGATATAGAAATAGAAGGAAGCGATACCGGTGATTCATGAAGTTGCCTCACATGGTATGTATACCGGAAAATGATCCTAAAAACGATTACTTTAACCTAAAAACGGCAGTTAGCGTCTCCAACTGCCGTTTTTAGGTTTAATCTTTAATTAAAAGAAACTGAAAAGGCGGAGCATTTTCCCAAAGCAACCTTGCGCTTGCATAGGCTGAATAGCGGGGTTCATTTACTGAGCCCTTATTATGGTATTCTTTACATGCAATTTCAATGTTACTTAATGACATCCATTCTCCTCTTGTTTTCTTTGCAGCCAGTTTAAATGCACTAAACCCAAGGAATGTGCTAATAGCCTTTTGTGCTGTTTCGTCCCATAAATTTTCATACTTGATGGCTAGAATCTGCGCTTGATTTAGTTCACAAGGCATTGTTTTAGCATGCAGCCAATAGAACAACTGCTTCGTGCACCCCAACGCATCATATGCTAAGAGATTATTGTCTATAGTTTGGCATGTGGTCGAACCGATGTCTTCAAGCCACGAAATATCAGAACTTTCCACATGTTCAAAGTGCAATTTACCCCATTTAGCGTCGTTTGCACACATATGCAAAGCAGATTCAGCAGCCTTATCAGGATCGGAATAAATAAAGATAATCTTTCCACTATAAGACTTCTTTGGCACAAGAAGGTGTGTCTTTAAAATGGTATAGCCCTTCGGACAACACTTTCTTAAAGAGTCAAATAAAACGGTACTCCCTGAACGACCCGGACTTGCCACTAACACACTGTTTTTATCTTTATAATACCCTTCAAGTTCTTGGTGAGTGCAAATAACTGCCATTAGCACATTGAATTTTGCACATATAAACAAACCAAAAAGTGTTGTATACAACGCCTTACGTATGCTCATAATTTATTCCCTTTTTTCGCTATTCCAAGGTGGAGAATGGAACGTTTAGCATTTCGCCACGAGGATACGGAGTGTTTGGATATCTGCGAAGGCCTGTTAAATGAACGTGGCAAGTTTGTAGGGTTAAGCATGGATTTAATACGTGTAAGCCAGCTTGCTGGGCCTGAAATGCAATTCTCCCATCACAATGTTTGGTGCCTAACTCAATACGACTATTCTTAAAGGGTCTCAACGGAGTTGTAAACACCCAACTATCGTGTGATGAGCCATCAGGTGTTCCATATAGCTCTTTGGTTCTATATAGATCTAATGAACCATCTTTTTTTACATTCCAGCGCGTCAAAGTTAAAAACTTTCCTGTTAAATTATAATGCTTCAAGTATTCAAGTGTATGATTAAAATAGATATCTGCATTAGATACAATCACTTTCGAGTTAGGATACAATGTATTCGCAATATCAAAACACATCTCATAACTTTGACGACAATTGGTATATGTGATGAGAACTGATTTTTCAATTAAATAATTCAAAATAGCATTTTTACTTGTGTCTATTTTATCATCGTTGGTTGTATCATAGATGACATGAATGACATCTATGAACGGGCAGGCCAGGTTTTGCTTTAGGCAGACAAGATATTCTTCTGCGCGCTCGGGATTGTCTTCATTGTATAAGCATGTAATTAATACAACCCTCTGAGAATTGAATTGTGCATTAACATTGATATGAATTAAAAATGTTAAAACTAATAAAATCCATTTATTCATTTTTTTCCTATTAATTCGTTTTTTATAAAAACCTATTCTTTCGTTAACCGATCTACCGACTCTTTTACATGTTGCAATTGGCCTATTTTATTTGGAATACCAATCGTCCAATTCGCATGATGCATAATAGGGCGATCCGGAATTGGCACCACGACACCTGGTTTCCAGCGTGTGTTAGTAAAGGTACCTCCGCCAAAGAAACTATCGGGTAAAAGACCCCAAGAAATTTTGAACTCGTTAGATCCCAAGTATTTTCGAAGAAGAGTTTGATCATTCTCCTTCGATTGACTGTCTGAAATGGCCTTAAGATCGGAATAAATTCTTGCCCATAACTTTAAAGTAGATGGGGTACCTCGGCAAGCAAAAAAACCCGCACAAATACTTTTACTTCCTGTTTCGTCATGATCTTTTTGGAAAAGCATATCTTTATCTTTCATAAGGCTGAGTATAAGATCTTTAAAAGGCGCAAAAAACTGAATATCCACATCGCTATGAATAAAAACTTCATCCGGATTTTCACGAATACCCTCTATAACTAATTTTACTTTTTTTAACATCGTTGCATTCCAGCCTTCCATCATGAATTCGCCGGAATCGCAATCTTGTCCTGCGTACCTGATGATCAGTGTAAAATCATCATGCTGCGTAATAGAGGGTAAAAACCAATCGCGCAAAAACACCCTGTGAGATGGGGTATAAAGCGCATATACTTTCACGTCCGTTTGTTCACCTTGAACAATTTTGTTACCCTGAGCAATTTTTTGGAATGGGTTGTTAAGCCTAACACCCCTCGCTTCCTTTGGCGCGCCTTGAGCCACATTGATCAACATTACAAACGCCAAAAGCAGCCAATTACTCATTCGCAGCCAATTACTCATACTCATTTTTCACTCCATAATAATTATAAATAGCGAAGACAAAACCCTCTCCACAAAACTGATTAAAAGCGGCTTTACAAGCACTTTTTAACTCATTTTCCCTATCTTCTGGTATCGCACTTAAAATCGCATGAAGATTTATAATATCTTTGTCATTTAAAAAAATGCAACACGTTGTCCAATCAAAGCCTTCGGGAAGATACATATCGCGATCAAATAACACAGGGATCGCTTCTGCCTGCAAGGATTCCCAAAAGCGCACTGTACTTGCGCCAACACCCCTTGGACATAGAGAATAGCGCGACCTTGAGAGAACCTCTTGGTATTCTCCTCTTTCTTCATCCTTTAACTGCTGATTCCCTTTAAAATGCCATTGCAAACGCTGCTTGATAATTGTATTTTCTTGAGCCGGTAGAGAAAATAATTGCTTACGCGTGAAATGGGTATCATATCCAATAAATGAATACAAAAGATCTTTATTAGATGCCGGATCTGCCCCGTTAATAGGAAAATGGGGAAATGGAAGCACGTGAATACCATCGAAAATGTCTTTTTTCATCACGTGTGGGGTAAACAACACATCAATTCCGATTTCTTTTAACTTAGGGATAATTAACTTGAAATTCACATGTTGACAAATTGTAAAGCCCCCATCCAACTGAATATTTGGAGCAAGATCTAATTTTTTAGTGTTGATGAGTACAGTCCAAGGAACTGCTAAATAATTCACATCTAAATTGACGCGACTATTTTTTAAACATTCAAACGCTTTAAGTTCTGTAGGGATATCTGTTTCAAATAAATCCTCAAGATAGGAAAAGATTTTTATTTTTGATGTCGCTTTTGATGTCGTATTCCAGTTTTGTTTATTTTTTTTAACGAATGGATTATGCACACGAATACCCACATTACGCATAGGAATTCCCATACATTGAGATTCAGGCAAGGCGATGGTACATCCAATTAAAAAAATCAGCCAGTGAGTCCACTTCATACAAATTGCATCTTCATAGTCTCTTGAAGCCCTTTTATATTTCCTAAAAGGTTATAGCACAAGATAAGGCCATTGACAACAAAAAACCTCGTAAGGATTAATTTTGACAATCCTAAAAAAGTTCAATTTTAGGAGAGAGAAATTCTATCCAATATGATTGAAAAATAAATTTACACGAATTAATTTTCACTTGCCAAAAACCAAATTTTGAAATTTTTCCCTCCTATATTGTTCCATTAAATCTTTAGTACCCCCTTGAAAATGTAAAGCTTTGAATCTAATAGGCACGCCTAAGTTTTTATTGAAACAGTAGGGAAAATTGTCTTGATCCCAAGTGATTTTCTTAATATTTCTTGATTTGTCCTGAACCATTTCGTAATAGTCTTCATCACACTGCATATGATGATCAAATTGTGCATCTCCATAAATATTCCTCAGATTGTAAGATTTCCAAATACTCCCCTGGTCATGAAGAAAATGGGTTAGGAGAGTCATATCACAAATACCACCCTTTAGTTTTTTCATCTGCATTCTTTCGAATATGTCTTTCAAATTTTGGAGTTTTGTTTTGTCTGTGTAATAATTCATAATATAGTCGCAAAATGATTGTAAACATTTTTTTGTCCAATATGAGATGTGCCCTGAAGCTGTGCCCTTTGGAGAAATCATTATGGAAAGATCGTATTGACTGAAATTTTGGTACTCCATATTTATGTTACAATAAAGCATGACATCCGTATCACAGTGGAAACATGTATCAATATTATAATAATTCATAAATTCATTTAAAACAAACCATCGTTGAAAACAGAACAACTCATACTTGAAATGATTAGTACATAAATGTGTATAGACACTTTCAAATTTTTTTGAGTCGATAGAAAAATTATTTATATTAAAATGGTCAACTTCTTTGTAGACGTTATTTGCATCGTCACCAATAAAAATAATATACGGGTTATATTGCTTTGCTTGCCAACAAAAATCTTTTAAATAAGAGGAATTGTTATAGTGCAATGTAATTACAGGGATTTTTTCAACACTAGCACTCAAATTAAATGTAAAAATTACTAAGTAGATGCATAGAAAGATCTTTTTTAAAGAAACCATTTTTAATTCTCCTATGTTTTGTCCGAATCTAGCCGGAGTTTACGAGCCCCTCAACGGGACTGCGTCCTGGACATATCTATAAATAACTTTATGGCATAGTATGAGCATCGCTACACAATCCAAAACCATACCAAAATGGATTTTTAAATAAACGAGTTCGGACAAACTATGTCACATACTGATCTAAAATTCAAGGATCACTTTTTCCCTCTTCAGCCTAGTGACAATATGTACCCTGTCACGTCGACGTCAACCTATTGCAATATAGAGTGTAAACAGATAATATTGCACAAAGCGCAAAAAGGTTAATATGGACTCCACCACCTACTTTAATCCCTACTCAAATGAAACATTTTTTGGAGTGATTTTTCAATTTTTTACACGGTTTTTTTTATTTTTGAGCGGTAATTTACCCTTGAATGAAATGGCTGCCGACGAAATCCAGGTCATCGTACTCATCGCAGTTTCTGCCTCATGTGCTCTGGTCGGATCATTTCTCGTCTTGCGAAAAATGACGATGCTCGCCAATTCACTCTCTCATACAATTTTGCTTGGTATTGTGATCGCCTTTCTTTGGAAGACATCTTTTTCTTCAGACTCTGCTACTCACGGTCTTAGCATCTCAAGCTTACTCATTGCCTCTCTTATTATGGGTCTTATTACGACGTTTTTAACCGAATTTTTGACTAAGGTCACAAAATTACAAGAAGATGCAAGCATTGGCCTTGTCTTTACAAGTCTTTTTGCAGTTGGAATTGTATGTCTTACGGTGCTCATGCGAAATGCACATATCGGTACAGAGGCCGTTATGGGCAATGTAGATGCCTTAGAAATAGACGATATCAAGCTCGTTTTGACCATTTTTGCCATCAACGCCATCTTAATTTTTCTTTTTTTTAAAGAATTTAAGATCACAACGTTTGATAAGCAACTCTCTTCTGCTTTAAAAATCTCCCCCGTTTTTTTTAACTACCTCTTAATGGCTGAAGTCTCTGCTACGTCAATTGGTGCTTTCCGCGCCGTTGGCGTCTTAATGGTGCTTGCCTTCATTACCGGCCCTCCACTCATGGCCCGCTTAGTGACTCATGATCTAAAAAAACTACTTCTGATCTCTGTAGCCATCGGCACATTCGTCTCTATTTTCGGCGTTGCCCTTTCTCGCCATCTCCTGACCGTCTATGGTCTTTCCCTTTCCACTGCAGGCATCACCGTCAGCACCATATTTGTCATGTATTGCATATTGGCGGTATGGCATTTAATGCCTAGCTTTAGGTTTAAGCAAACCTTTTCTCAGGACTCTTTGTAACTGAGTGCGCACAGGGTTTTTACTTTCTGGGATCTTAGCTTGTACAGGCGTTTTCTCTTCTACTATCTCTAAAAGTAATGGCTTTTTCTCTTCCACTATCTCTACAGGTAGAGGCGTTTTCTCTTCGACTACTTCTACCGGCACAGGTGTTATTTCTTCTACTACTTCTACCGGCACAGGTGTTATTTCTTCTACTACTTCTACCGGCACAGGTGTTATTTCTTCTACTACTTCTACCGGCACAGGCGTTTTATCTTCTACGACAACGACATACTGGCCCTCTTCTTCTTTAACTACCGTTTCTAAGATAAGAAGCTCTTTATCGTTCCATTTGGACTTTAGTGGATATATTTCAAGTTTTGGCCTCCCTAAAGCGCAGGCCATCGCCGAAAATGAAGACTCAGCTCTTATCACACACTCAAACTGCATAAGAGAGAAAAAATCAATTAACACGTTTTGATCATGGGAATTCTCTTTTGGTCTATAATCAAAAAATATTTGAGGATCGTTTAACTGCTCAGCATACACTTTTGCAAACACTTCAGGACATGGGTCATCTGTAAAAATATACACATTTAAGATGTCACTTGGGTATTTCTCTCTTACAAGTTTCAACATCTGAATATACCAAGCATCGGGGGGAAATCTTAAAGGGAAGTCGATGTCTGGATGTTGCTCCTCTGGAATTTGATAGGCAGTAAGGGGGAAAGATGTGTTGACAATTGCACTCGTTTGCCATAAAGGATGATCAAATCCTCCTCCTCGTCTAATATGAAGTGCAATCGTTTTATCCCCTTTTGGAATCTGTATAAGGTCAACGGGAGATTTTAGGCAAACTTCTTGCCTTAATATAGATAAAAATGTCTCATCTTTCCAGTCAATATGGTTATTGGCAGGCCATGCAGAGATCATAAACATCGTATTTTCAGCCTCTGGGTCAATCAATAAGACATCTTCGATGTTAACTACTTTTAGATCATGCTCACTATAGCGCCTATTCATCTGATCCATCATTAGTTCATCGGAGTACTTAAACGGGCGATAATAAAAATCAAAGCCTTTTGAGTAAGCCACCCATCTTGCCTCAACGTATGAACGCAAATGATCACCCGTGCGGGTGCTATAGTAGGGATTATCTGGATCAATCACAGCGCGCACACCATCACCTGAATGTGTGACGCCGTTTGCTCCTAAAAGATGGGAGTAGTTTAAGACGACAAATAACGATGTCAATATAATGTAAATCATTATTTCCCTTAACTTTTTAAGTAAAAATAGCTTTGAATAAGTAAAAAAAGACGATGGTAACTAATGCACCGGCCGGCACCGTCACAAGCCATGAGAGAAAAATATAGCGCGTCGTCCTTAAATCCAACGCCTCAAGGCCCCTTGCAAGGCCAACACCTATGACAGAGCCAACTAAAATATGGGTCGTTGAAACGGGAAGGCCAAGGCGTGAGGCGATAAGGATCGTCGTAGCAGCGCCAAATTCTGCAGCAAATCCCCTTGTCGGAGTCAGTTCTGTGATTTTTTTACCGATTGTCTCGATCACGCGCCACCCCCATGTCGCAAGACCTACGACAATGCCTGCGCCGCCAAGTGCAAGGGCCCACGTCGGAACGGGGGATGAAGATGAAATGACGCCTGTTGTCAATACAGTAATTGCCGCAGCAAGCGGACCTATGGCATTGGCAACGTCATTTGCGCCATGGGCAAATGCCATAAGACACGCGCTCATGATCTGTAAATAACCAAAAATCTTTTCAACAAGAGCATATTCAGTACTTTCAAGGCTTAATTGCTCTTTTTGCTTTAACGAATCGACCATAGAGCTTACTTCTTGCAATAGCGCATCCGTTTGTACTTGAATCACTCCTTTGGAAGCTGCTTGTACCTGTAATAGGTGCCTTCTTGCCTTTTCAAGCTGATCAGCCACTTTGGGTTGATATTCCGGATAGCTTTCAGCCTCATGAGAGACAGGTGCAATAGATGCTTTCGATAAAATCAATCTAGTGATCAGCATGGCAATTAAACCAACACTTGCGCTAATGGCTGTCGATTCAATAAATGTCAGCTGTAGCTGTATATTGCTTAAACCCTTATATAAGAGGATTAAAGCCAAAATAAAGACGACTCCAAAGACTAAATAGGGCGTCATTTTTCTAGCTGCGACAACGGGTCTATCGGCATAAAAGATCGATTTTCTAAGTAAATTAAAAATAAAAAAAGAAGCAACACCCCCTAAAACGGGAGAAAAGATCCAGCTTGCTGTAATGATGGCAATATTGTCCCAATAAACAGCTTCTGACCCACCTACTACCAATCCAAACCCAACAATTGCCCCTACAATCGTATGGGTGGTAGACACCGGCCAGCCATAGTAAGAGGCAAGCTGTAGCCAAGCACCCGCAGCGACAAGAGAGGCAAGCATCCCAAAGACAAGAATCATCGGATCTTTGAAAATTGCAGAATCGACAATGCCCCCTTGTATTGTTTCAGATACATGGGATCCTAAGAAAAATGCGCCACCAAATTCTAAAAATGCAGCGACGATCACAGCTTGTCGAAGAGTCAAAGCTCCTGATCCAACGGACGTTCCCATCGCATTGGCCACATCATTTGCCCCTATATTCCATGCCATGTAAGCACCTGCAAGGACAACGAGAATGAGTAGTATTGTTTCAACCGGCATAAAGATGTCTATTTAAGCTCAAGCGTCATTCGCACGCGAAGCGCTAGATTTTCTGAAAAATTGGAAATACTTGCAACCGCCTCAAAGGTTTTTTGCCAAAGACAAAATGTGCCATAGGTCATCTCATTTTCCGCTGCAAAAAACTTTTTAAGAAGTTTTCTTTGAATAAGATCGACCTCATGCTCTTGAAAGCACACCTTTTCTACCATAGTTCTTACTTTTTCAGCCTCTATCCCTCCAAAGGAGGATTCTAAAAGCTCTGTAAGTTCTTTGACAATAAGAAAGGCCCCATCAAATGCTTGAATGTTTTTTGCCAAAAACTCTTTGAACTCAATTTTAAAAGTAGGGAGAAGCGCAAGCTGCTTAATCGTCATTAATACTGCAATATCTTCTGCTTTATCTGCAATGTGATCTTGTATCGTTAAAATTTCCAAAAGATGAGTGCGATCTATTGGAAGAAATAAACTTCTTGGTAAATGCGTTCTGACATCATTTTTTACGAGATCCGCCTGATGCTCAAGCGCTGAGATCTGCTCTGCAATTTCAGCCACTTTGAGATACTCTAGTTTTTCAACAGCATCAAAGAGATCTCTCACTTTATGCACACAACACGATACCTTATTCATATGCAACTGCAAGGGGGAAAAAGGGGATTTTCCAAAGACATTTAAGATTGTTCCAAGCATGAAAGTACACCTTTGCTAATATCAACCCCATCTTACCCTAATTGCCATTTGAAAATAAAGCCTCCATTTACAGAAAATTAATTCCTTGATAAAGTGGGCTCTTTGCAAAGGAATTGAAATGGCGACGACAATCGATAAGTTAGATATTAGCGTATACAATTTATACGCCATTCGGCAAAAGCTGATCGAAGATAGCAATCTGCAGCTGCGTTTTGATCAAGCCTCTACCATCCCTCCCCAAACACAGGTAGTCAACACCTACCCAACGCTATCAGAACTCGATATCCTCTTAGGGATTCCCCTCTCCCTTTATACGCCGTGGGCCTATTTTTTACCCCCGAGTAAATTTCACAATACTCGACGCTCGCCCTTTTCTTTTAGCCGCATCGCGCCAAGCCTTGGCACTGATAAAGATCAAGAAGAAGGGGAAATTCTTTTAGACAACGTCGTATGCAGCACAAAAGAAGAAGAAGTGGAAAGATCGGCCATTAAAAACTGTTTTAAGCAAATGAGTGAGATCAATCGATGGCTTGGGCATATCGTCGGGCGCGTCGGTCAATTTTTACAAGGATAGTGCATTTAAGTGAGTAAAATTAATTGGTGTAAGACCCTTGGTTGGAGTCAAGATCAGCTAGATGAGCTGCGCCTTGCCGGC
>JABDAE010000104.1 GCA_013289325.1 Chlamydiota bacterium | reverse complement strand
ATGTCCTATACAAGGTTAGCGGAAGATATTATCAATATTAAGGGGATGCCAATTAAATCCAAGCCAGCCCATCGTGAATTTGCTATGTATTGGCATAAGAGGTCCGCAGTAAAAGCATGAGCGGTACCAGGGCACAGGCACAACAAAAGTTAAATCATTTTACTCAAATCGTTTTGCAAAAGCCTCAATAAATTAGGTTTATAGATGTTTGAACATGATGTCTAAAGTATGACTCCAGTTTCTTTTGCGATTATATGAATAGGTGAAGGTGCTTCGGAGCGACTTCTAATTAAGATATCGATTTTTTGATCGCCAAATTCTTTCCAGATCTCTCCTCTCATCTGCAATTTAGCCTGGGTAAGTCCAATTGTTAGATCAGTTTCAATGTATAGGTCAATATCGCCTCCTCGCTTTTTATCATCGACACGAGACCCATAAAGCCAAATGGTCGCAGAGTCGCCAAAAAACTTATGTGCTGCATTAGTTAAAGAGCGAATTTGAGAATCAACTAATCGTACCATCTTCAAACTTTTTATTGAAAAATGTAAATTTGTCCAGTGGGATTTTAAGATGTGTTTCCACATAATCTTTAACATTATCCAAAGTGTCTATAAGTCTCATCGTGTTATTAAAGGCAATATTTAATGATTCTGCTCGTTGCTCATCACTGTCCGGATAATCATGTGAAAATAGATTTCGGACATCTCTTAAGCTTTTCCAGTCAGCAAATGAGGCGATAATCTTTCTTTTGTCCATTTTATTGATAATATCTAACTGAGATTCAAAAGACTCCTCTTCCAGTTTTAGGAGCGTTCTAAAAATTTTTGCTCCTAATGAGTCTTGCAAATCGCAAAATCTGACGCGAAATGCGTCGAGCTTATCCATCTCTTCAAGAGACAATTGTCCCATATTTATAGCTGTAAGAGGCATTATAACTGAAATCCGCTGATGTGATAATATTAAAAGTTTTGCAGATCTGTATGCCTCTTTAAAATTCATAAGAAAAAGAGAGGCTAGATTTTTATCATAAACCATCTAATTGTCCTTCAATTTTTATACCGTATTCAAGAGCATTTTTTGAGCAAGGGATTGGTGAATCAGGTGCTCTAAAAATTGCAATGGGGGTAACGATTGCTCTTCTGCTAAAGCTTGGTGATAGATCACGGTAGAAGGGGTAAGCCCTGGCAAAGTATTTGCCTCAATCACGATCATTTTATCTTCCTTTTCATTGAAGAAAATGTCGATCCTGGCGTAATTTTCAATGCCCAACATAGCCGCAGTCTCTTCTATGTAGTGTTTAATTTTGTTTTGCCCACACTTTGTGATAATTTCTTCTGGCGGCGGCGTGATGTTGATCCCTGTTCCCCCTTGAAACTTCTCTTCTAAGGATAAAACAGCGCCTTCTGCTACGGTAATACTTGGACTTAAGGCATGGTAGCGCCCTTCCATTTCTAAAACGCCTACCGTCAATTCTACCCATCCATGAATATGTTCGTGCAAAAGGGTATTGTGATTAATTGCAATACGATCTGTTTCAATGAAGGGTTCAAGCAGATAGTGCGCCTTTGTATCCAAGCACATCTCCACTTGCGATTCTTGGGCTTCAAATGACAACTTAGGCACTGTCTTTACCTGTGCAAATATAAATGCGCAATATTTTGCTAAATCAGATGCGCTTTTTAAAGAGACAATTCCAGCTGAACAGCCATCATTTCTTGGTTTGATAATGAGGTTAGATGTTTTTAATTGCATACAAACCCTGTCCCAAAGGATCTCATAGTCGTGTGTAGAAAAGTGTTTAATTTCATCAGGGCAAAAGGAAAATTTTTGAAGGCCATAGATGTGAGGATGGGAGGATTTGTTGATCACCTTAGCTGTTAAAAACTTATCCATGCAAAGAGAGGACGTTTCAGCAGATGAGCCATTAAAGGGGATTTCATATTCAACAAGTAGATTTTGTAAAGTGCCATCTTCGCCAACACCCCCATGCATCCCAATAAAGACAAAGGCATTTTGCGATTTGGATAATGTTAAAAATTCAGCTATTGACATCGATTTAGGACGTTCAAATTCTTGACAAGGAATAGAAAGCCTCTTTTGAATGCCATGCGCTAAAGTTGCAGTCTTATCGAAAAAAGCGTCATCCATTCGACAATTGGCTTCAATCTCTTCTACAGTATGGTTGAGGACTAAACTTAATGGCAGCTGCCAAATGGTATCTTGCTGACCATATAAAAAGGGGATGGGCTCAAATGCCTGTGAGTGAAGAAGCTTAAGGTATACATTACTTCCGCTCATTAAAGAGACTTGCCTCTCAGCACAAGTGCCGCCAAAAATGACATGCACTAATTGCTTTGGTTTATTTTGATCGTTTTGCTCAACATGAAGCTGCACTTTTTTTCCATATTTTCGACATCGATTTTCAATGAGATACTCTAAAGCCTCTTTATGCGTAAATCCGATGGCAGCCGCTTGTCGAAAGAAAAAACTATTTTGTTCCAAGCCGCTAATTGGGTTAAAGTCTGTGTAAAGCTTTGTCCCATCCTTTAAAACCCATCCATCGATTCGGACAAAATCTTTCATTTTAAATAGTTCAAATAAATTTTCAGCCCCTTTGCGTATATCTTCGATAAGAGATAAAGAAAAGCGCGCCGGCGTATGGTAGCTTGCGCTATTGGTCGCTAAATATTTTTTGCGATAATCAAGGATCTCATTTTCGCTATAGCTTGTTTCAATTTCTGTCGGCATTAAGGCAACGGGCTTACCCTCTTTATTTTCAAAGACAACGACAGTAAATTCAATCCCTTCGCAAAAAGGCTCTAGAATTACATGAGAATGTGCATTTGAACTAAATAGGTGCTCGATATGCTCTAAGGCTTGAAGAGGGGATGTAACAGATGCAACTCCAATTGAAGAGCCGCCACACGTGGGTTTAACAATTGCTCTTTTTGGAGTATGAGAAAAAAAATCTTCGACAAATTTTTGTAGAGCGGATTTTCCCTGCAGCGCAATTTCATCTCTTGAAAGCACAAGTGAGGGTAAAGTGGCAAAGCCATTTTGTTTAAGAATTGCTTGTGCTTTATGCTTTGGGTACATGTTTTGGCAGCTTGCGCTATCTGATCCAATATATGGGATTCCATGGTCTTCTAAAAGAAGTTGCAGCTTTCCATCATCTCCAAAGGCGCCATGAATTACAGGAAATACTATATCAATCCCTTTTAAAAATTGTATTAAAGCAGCTTGTTCTAATTGCTCCCCCATTTGATGCAATTTAAAATCAAAATCGGCAGGAGTATTTGAATATAACTGAGCAGGGGCAATTCGATAAAAATGGCACCTGTAGTCCACATAGATGGGATAAATCTCAACGCATGACTTTTGAAGATGATCTAAAACGGTCCTGGCTGAATTTAAAGAGATTCCTCTTTCAGCAGAAGGTCCTCCGCAGATAAGTGCAATTTTAAGGATGTCCATGGTCTTACTTTAGCGCTTTTATGGCATTTAAAATCTTGTCTTTATCAATTTGGGGAAAGCCTTCCAATTTTTTTATGTGACTTGTCTTACTATTGACGATGACAATTGTAGGTGTGCCTTCTACTTTATATTTTTTAATTAATTCCTCAAAGAACTTGGAGGCAACGGCAACAGTGCCATAGTTTAGCTCCTTTAATGTGGCGCCGTTTTTACTCGCCATGGAAGCGATTTGATCTTGCGTCGGGGCTTTAGTGTCATTTGCAAGTTCATGCATCGCTTTTCTTAAAGAAAAGTACTTCATTTTACTATTGACCATAAAGGCAAGATTATAAGGGGTATAGTTTAAAGTAGCTTCGTGGACCGGATCGTCGACGAAGGTGAAACGCGCATCTGCACTTGCAATCGCTTGCTCAAAAGCAGGTTCTAATGCTTCACATGCAGGACATAGCCAATCGGTGAAGATGTAAACATCAATTGCGCTATTTGCGTTTCCAAAGGAAATTTCTTGTTTTACATTTGCCTCTTCGGCTTGCAGTTCATTGTGCTGACCAAGACCTGCTAGCGATATAAAAAATCCTGTTGCAATCATTGCCGCGTGTAATTTTCCTTTAAAAATGTTAGGCATAGTCAATCCTTTTTGAAATAATTTTGAGGTATAGGGGATGAAAATAGACAGCGCTGCAATCAATAGCATAAAGGCAATCGATAGGCATAAAGGGCAAAAGTGTCCGATTAAATACTTTTGCACATAGATAAATAAAATTTCAGCCCCAATTCCTGCGCATATCATAAGACTTGTGACTGTTTTGAAAAAAGGTTTATATTTTGAAATAAGGTGAGTAGCGACAAGCATAGGGAAATAGACCATCCCAATTATTTCGAACGTTAGATCATAAAGGCGGTAGGAGTGAGCTTTCCCGCACATTTCAGTGCAGATCCCAAGCCATGAGAGATAACTTAGGATTGTCGCAGACATAAGCGCAAATAGCGTGATGTAAAAACTTAAATTCAAAATATTTATAGCTCCTATGATCATCCTAGAAACGGCAGTTGGAGACGGCAACTTAACGCAATCTCTTGAACCAGAATCATTTGCAATGGGGTGGTCCTTCACCATTTGGGAATGTCCCACCCCATTGCAAAGTGATTCTAATTCAAGATCTTGCATTAATTTGCCATCTCGAACTGCCGTTTCTAGGATCATGTGATTGTGCAATCATTCATGATGATGTTCTTGTTGTCAATAGTATTTTAATCCTAATTTATCTTTAGAATTTAAAATAATGAATTTTTGTGAAATTCTAAATTTACTTGTTGTTAAATAGAAGGTGCGATATAATTTTTTAAACGCAAAAATTTATTAATCTTGGATGTTTCATGGTCGCAGTTTGTAATCTTTCTATGCAATATGGGGGCAAAATTCTCTTTCGAAACGCCTCTTTGCAACTTCTTCCCAAATGCCACTACGGCCTTGTGGGCCCGAATGGGGCTGGAAAATCGACTCTTTTAAAAATTATTGTGGGAGATCTATCTGCAGATAGCGGCGATATTGCACTGGCCTCCTACCAGACGATCGGCACATTGAAGCAAGACCATTATATCTATGATCAATTCTCCATTGTCGATGTCGTCATTATGGGCAAAAAAAAACTATGGGAGGCAATGCAAAAGAAGGAGGCTCTTTTTACAAAGAGCGAATTTACTGAAGAAGATTGCATTGTCTTAGAATCTTGTGAAAAAGTGATAGAAGAGTTCGATGGCTATTGTGCCAATAGCGCGGCAAGTGAGATTTTAGATGGCCTTGGGCTTCCTTCTAAGGTATATGATAGCCCAATGCATATTCTTTCAGGTGGCCATAAGTTAAGGGTACTTCTTGCGCAGCTTCTTTTTAGCGCGCCAGACATTCTTTTACTAGATGAACCCACCAACCATCTAGATATCTTCTCGATCCGTTGGCTTGAAGGGTATTTGCAAAACTTCGCGGGTACCATATTACTAAGCTCTCATGATAGGCATTTTTTAAATGCCGTCGCAACGCATATTGTCGATCTAGATTTTGGCACCATAGAGACATATAACGGCAACTACGATGCATTTGAAAAATGTAAAAGTGAAGCGCTTGTTTTAAATGATGCAAGGCTTGAAAAACAAGAAAAGCGCAAAGACGATATGATGGACTTTGTCGAGCGCTTTGGCGCAAAGGCATCAAAAGCTCGGCAAGCGCAATCGCGAATGAAGATGGTGGAAAAACTTGAGGCCTCTATAGAAAGCCTTCAGATCCAGCCGACATCAAGGCGCTATCCTAAAGTCCATTTTGAAATATGCCGTCCATCAGGAGCTAGGGCGCTAAAGGCAACATCGATTGAAAAGTCTTTTGGTGAAAAGCAGGTGCTGCATGGAATCTCATTTGAAATCGAAAGGGGAGAAAAGGTGGCTTTTGTAGGTGCAAACGGCATCGGTAAATCGACTCTTCTTGAAATCATTACAGATAATCAAAAACCATCTAATGGATCGTTTGAATGGGGATTTGAAACGCATGTTGCCTATTTTCCGCAAGATCATGCAAGGGATGTCAATGGATCGATGAATCTCTTAGATTGGCTCTCTCAGTTTGATCCAAGAGCCACAAGAGAGGGGCTGCAAAAAATTTTAGCAAAGGCTCTTTTTAGCGGCGATGATGTGAAAAAATCGATTACCATCTTAAGCGGTGGGGAGACAGCGCGTTTAATTTTAGCTAAGATGATGCTGCTTAAAGCTAATGTCTTAATCTTTGATGAGCCGACAAATCACTTAGATATGGAGGCGACAGAAAATTTAATAGAGGCATTACAAGCCTATCCAGGAACAGTTCTCTTCGTTAGCCACAATCGCTACTTTGTGGAAAAATTGGCAAACCGCGTTATCGAGATGAGCACAAGTGGCATTCAAGACTTTAGATGTACTTACCTTGAGTATGTGGCAAAAAGAGATCTCGATCACCTCGATGTGACAAAATCGCTAAAGTTGTCTCAAAAAGAGCAAGTGAAAAACAAGGGAGAAGACAAGCAAGATCTTTTTCAAAATCAAAAGAAAAAGCAAAGGCAAAAGGATCAGCTGCAAAGAAAAATTGATCAGGCAGAAAAAAACTGCCAAAATATGGAAAAAGAGCTTGATCTGATTAATCAAAAAGTGTTAGACCCATCATTTTATAAGGTGAATTCGCAGGAAATTCAAGACAAAGTATTTCTTGAAAAGCAAAAGCTTGAACACTCCCTTGCCAAAGAGATGCATGAGTGGGAATGTGCAAGCCAAGAATTAATTGATATCTGATGAGGAGGCTATATGGGTGGAGATGATGTTAGCGCCCTGCCAGCTAGTTCTGGCGCTTGGGGGTATGTGCAGCAAGGAGCGCAAGCTGTGCAAAATGGCGCGCAAGCAGTAGCTGGTCTTTTTAGCAAGCCTGCAGAAATACCAACGACTGAAAAAGCGTTGCTTAAAGATTATGTGATCATCCCGCTTAAATATACAGCTGATATTTTTTTTAAACTCGTCGTCGTCATCGTCTTAATTGCCAAATGGGCCTTTTTGCTCATTTATAACTACTGTCAACGCGGCAATCGCCTTGATGATCCGGATCTTACTACAAATCTCAAAGCGGCGTGGAAGAAGTTGGAGTATTCCAGCGATAATTGGGCATTGAATATGGAACATATTTGTCAGGGTAAAAAATTGACCGATCATGGCAAAGCTACACTTGAAAAGCGTTATATTCCTTATTAAGCAGCTTCGATTGAAACAGTCATGTGAAAGCCATCTTTTTCAAGAAGATCTTGAAGACCAAGAAGATCTTGAAGACATAGTCTAATAAACGATTTTAGCGGCGACTGGCTTGTGGTCACTGATATTTGTCTGGATGTGATTTAATCCCACACCAAGAACCGCAATATTTGTTATGCATGCTTTAGCCTCATTATCTGCCTTTAAAGCGATCCAGTCAATACGGGTGTTCAATATCATATTAGGATTTGAACAAGTTGGCTCCAAAAAGTTATAGGCATCAATTTGATAGTCTGTCTCTTTGAGGATTCTTAAACGAGGGTGGGTAGCAGCGACATTTGAATCCATAGCAATAATCTTAATATCTGCACTATGTTCTTCAAAAAGGTCTATAATCGTACTCAGTTCATTATTGCCTGTATCGGCATCTGTTCCATTCCTTTCTTTTTTGACAACAAATGGATTGCATCCTGTGATATGTGCAGAGGCGATGATTACAGTTTTGCCTGTGGCTTTATCCATGAGCTTAACTGACAAGGCTCGACCCATAATGTTGCCAATTGTGTCAACAAGTGCAAAACGATCCTTATTCCAGGCAATTCCATTGACAGAGTGATTTGTGTCTGAGAAGAGAGCCTGATAGTTTTCAGGAAACATGGAAATGTCCAGATAATCAGCTTCTTGAAGACATAAGATATCATATTTTAAATGATGATGGAATATGCGTTTTGCCATAATAGCGCGCGTTTCTGTTAATAGATCATGCAAATCACCACTTTTATCTTTCGTTAAATCTGCAATGTGATCGTTGATCATTTTTGTAATTTCAACATCCAAGATAGATACAGGACGTACTTTATACGATGTGATCATCTCTTCGCTTTTTTTGTACCACAGATGATTAATGTTGTTAGGGTTTGTGGATGTATCAGAGAAAGTTTTTAAAACCTTGTCGTAATTATTTCTCGACCAAAAGTTTTGTGCACTGCTAATTTCTTTCGCATCTTTTCCAAATAGGATTTTTAATGCGATTTGCTGAATAAGATTATTTGTAGCCATGATCTCAGGCTCGCTATTATGGCGTTCCTGCATGAGCTTTTGCATGGCGGCTGCACGTAAGTAATCGTAATGGTTGGTCAATCCTCCACAATTATAAGAGCTAACAGTAAATTCTGTAGCATTTACAAAAACGCTTGTTATAATTAATAAAATAAGTAATGCTAAATTTTTCATTTTACTATAATAGTTTGTTGTAGAGAGATGATCGTACCTCATATACACATATTTAGCAAGCTATTGTTTGTGTATAGTTAGTTATACACATCAAACGTTTATGGGGATGCGGGTTTTGGGGCGAGGTTAACAAAAGGTAGATAAGATCAAGGTGTAGATTTACAGTGCGCGTTCACAAACGATAGGCTTGGTAAATTTTTTCTAATACTTGCAAATAAGTCGGGTTGAAAACTTCGCTCCTTTGTTGGCAGTATGCGTCAAAGGCCTGCATTATTAACTTCATGATATTGGAGTGGATGGCCCTTATACAAAAATGGTATTCTTGGACCTTAACAAGAAAGGGTAGCGAATTAAACCTAGGCCCAGATTGATCAGAGAAAAGACTTTCGTAACAGGAAAGAGGATAATGTGCTGCAAAATTGATAAGCTGCTCTACAAAAGTTTGTAGCAACTGATTTTTAAAGGAGAGGTTTCGATCGGAAATCGTAATAAGAGAGGCAAAAAAACGAAAAATGGCAGGCACTTCAAAATTGAAGCCCGCGTCACGGGAAAGATAAGCGTAATGATCATCCACTATTGAAGCTTTATCTAAGTAAGCGTCTGTAAAATCACAGCCATCGACTAAATTTTGTAAGGCCCAACTAGAGCCCGATAAATTGGCTCCCCTAAAAATATAGCGATAGGGAGTGTTGCCGCTTTCTTGGTTTTTGCGATCGATGTGAAAAGCTTTACCCCAGTGCGTATATTGCAAGCTTGTGCCTGTACAATCAAGCGCTTTAGATTGACACGCTGTAAAGTTAATAAAATCTGCATTTTGATGCGCCAAATTTCCACAATACGTATCGAGTAAACTTTTTGAAATGGCTAAACCATTCTTTAACCCCTCATGCAAATGCATATATTTATAGAGCTCTTTTGGGATTCTTAAGAATATATGAGGATGTTTAGCAACGTTTGGAGCATTTTGGTATTTCTGTATAATCTGGGTAATATTAATTTTAGAAAGCACTTTTTTTTCATGCGATCTTTTGAAAAGTTGCAGATCTTCTTCAGGGGTTAAATAAGGAACGGGAGCAAATTTAAGTAGCGTTTCTGAGAGCTTTGTTGCTTTTAAAGCGTTTATCTCTTTTGAGTCGATCCCAAACTTCACCAAAAGTGCTTTTGTTTCTATATTGAAAAAAGAAGAACGATACCATGTTGTCTTTGTACAGCTGTTTAAAATAGCCTCCATCTCTTCATTTTGCAGTCCAAAACAGATGGCAAAATGGATGGCAAAGGAGTCTTTCGCCATTTGCCAGCTGCTAATATAATTGGGTAACACGTGAGCATCCACAATATCTTTTTGCCATACTATAAAGGCATTTAGCAGCAATGCCTTTTTTTCAGGGATGGCCTCAACTGCCCTTTTAATTTGGTAAATCGCTTTATCAAGCGGTGTAAGTGGGGTATGAGTTATAGTTTCTTGAGAAATAAGCGTCCAGCGCTCCTCTACACTTCCTTCTACATCGGCATTAAGACTTCCCATGTTAGAAAGTTCAATACATGGATCTTGAGGTTTATTTTGCGGTAAAATCCTATCAAAAATTTCGGTAACTAGCCGATATCTTGTTTCAGGAGAAAGTGTTAAGTCGCAAACCCTTGGATATGCCTCTATAAGCTCTTTTTTTTGTGCCTCAGACAATGTTTCAGAAGAAATGCGCAAATGCAAACGGCGCCAATTGTTAGTTTGATTATCGTGTGCGATTTGTTTT
>JABDAE010000103.1 GCA_013289325.1 Chlamydiota bacterium | reverse complement strand
GCCCATTTGTAGAAGTACTCTTGAAGGTTCTAAAGAGCCTGAAGCACATGCCGACCCATGGCTTGCTTGGATGCCATGGCGATCGAGTTCAATGAGGAGTGTTTCCCCATCGACTCCTTCAAAAGCGATATTGCTGACATTTGCAACTCTTGGCCCTTGTCCATTGATAGAAACATTATGCAAAAAGACAAGAAGTTTTTCTTCAAAATAGTTGCGAAGCCTTTCCATCCTCTTTGAAGCCTCATGAATTTCTTGGGAAAGCACTTCAATTGCTTTTCCTAAGGCGATAATGCCAAGGACATTCTCCGTACCAGCTCTTTTACCATATTCATGCTCGCCTCCTGTAAAAAGAGGGCGGCACTTTGTTCCTTTGCGGAGGAAGCAAAATCCGATTCCTTGTGGGGCATGGCATTTGTGAGCGCTAAAAGACATCATCGCAACGCCTGGTGGAATTCTTACAAATTCTTTGCCAAGAAGGGCGACACCATCGACAAAGAAGGGGATGTTATGCTCTAAAGCAATCTCACCAATCACTTTTATATCGGTTTTTACTCCCGTTTCGTTATTGACAGCCATCAGGGCGATTAGTTTTGTAGAAGGCAAAATCGCATTTTCCACAGCTTGAGGAGTTGGGGCGCCGTAAAGCGTTGGCTTTAAAAACTGTATCAAATGGCCTTGCTTTTCTAGCAATTCTAAGGTATGAAAAACGGATGAGTGCTCGGCCGATGAGGAAATAATATGATGGCAGCCCTTTTCGGGCAAAAGGCCATGAATCGCTAAATTAGCTCCTTCCGTACCTCCTGAAGTGAAGATGATCTCTTGAGATGATACGCCAAGATACTTTGCAATAATATCTCTTGCCTTAGAAACGAGTGAGCGGATTTTTTTGCCTTGCTGATGTGAGCTGGAAGGGTTTGCTCCTAAAATATCGAGATGCTGCAAGATCACATCTTTAACCTGAGGGTCTAAGTATGTGCTTGCATTATTATCGAGATAAATCTGCAAGTTCTCTGTTTGTTGCTGTTTCATAAGCTGTTGTTGTTTCATAAGAGGAACTATTTACGTTTTCAACTTTAACCATGACGACAGTAATGTTATCATTGCCCCCCTTTATATTTGCCGCTTCAACCAGTTTTAAAGCGGCATCACTTGGGAGTAATGCATATTTGATTGTGGCTTCTATTTCATCATGTGTGATGAGATCTGTTAAACCATCTGAGCAAAGAAGGTAAAGATCCCCCTCTTCTAAAGAGGCACTTTCTACCGTCGGTTCAACGCGAGGCTCTGTGCCGATTGCTTTTGTAATGATATGTTTATGGGTGAAATTTTGGGCGCTTTTTTCATCGAGTTGGCCTTGATCGAGCAATTGGCAGAGGAGAGAGTGATCTTTAGTCAATTGTACGAGTTTATCATCCCTAAACCGATAGATGCGGCTGTCGCCGACATGGGCGTAGATTAATCCTGCTTCATGGAAAAGGACACAACATAGGGTTGTACCCATCCCTTTTAATTCACGATCTTGCCGACCCATTTGAAAAATATAGTTATTTACATAGCAGATCGCTCTAGATAATAGCTTTTGGATCTCTTCAATTGAACTTGTGGCTAAAATAGGGGTGATTTTTTCGCGGACGAGGTGGCACATCGTCGTGACGGTTTCTCTTGCCGCCTTTTCCCCTGCTTGATGGCCGCCCATTCCATCGGCTAATATGAAAAAACAATCATCTGGCAGCTCTGCCCAGATATCTTCGTTATTTTCTCTTACAAGTCCAATGTCTGAAATGCCTGAGGCTGTCAGCGTATAGGGGGGGGATTGTTTTGTCTCCATGGCAGGAATTCTCTTTCAAAGATATTTATCCGAGCGTATCACATCCAAGGATTATTGACAAGGAATTCTTTAAGTTTTAGTCGAGATGGAAACTGATTTAATGTCGATTAGACTTGTTTCTCGTACAGTCATCTCAAAAGGGGCAATGTAGATCGATTCCCCTTTTTCAGGGTGATGGGAGAGGTGGTTTTGGATTAAAGTCGACAAAGTCATCGTTGGATCCTTATCGAGTAGAATTCCAAACTTTGTATTAAACTCTCCAACTGTTGTCTTGCCGTCAAAGACTTTATCAATCACCATCACCTTTTCTCTTTGTAATAATTTACTTAAAGAGGCATGTTGCTTTCTTGTGATTACACCAAAAATCTCTGTCAAGATATCATCTAGATGTATTAAGCCGATTGCCTTTCCACTTGTTTTTCCAAAAGAGCTAAGAATAATGGCAATGCTTTCATTGTTAGTACGAAATTGCTTAAGCACATCCATGACACTTGTAGATTCTAAGACAAACCAAGGAGGATGGGCAAAGCGGGCCACAAGGTCTGTTTTTGCGGCAAATAAGAGATCTCTTGGATTGGCGATACCAATCACTTGAGATCTCTCCTTATTGTAAAGAACGACCGAGTCGTTGCTAGATGAGGTAAGATAACTTTCGGCCTGACTTATGGTGGCATTGATCGGTAGTGTTAAGATGCTCTCAAAAGGCTGCATCACTTCTAAAACTTCTTTGCTGCGCAGGTGAAAAATATTGGCAGCTATCGTACTAAATTCTTCGCTCTCCGTCTCTTGCTTACTTTCATCGCCATGTTCTTCCAAAATTTTTTGCAGCTCATCTTGATTAAGATATAATTTTGATGTCGATTCTTTGCCTCCAACGACTAAGTTGCAAAGGCGCGAAAGGTACGTCAGCAATATAAGAAGAGGAGCCATGAGTTTAGATGAAAAGTAGATGATAGGCGTTCCAAGCATTGCGACATGTTCTGCGTAGTGTCGAGCTGCAAACATTGGGGCAAGTTCGCCAAAGATCACTACCAAAATCACTTGTGTTAAAGGGGCAAGATCTGGACTTAAATTTAGAGCAGAATATAATTCCCGAGAACATTCAGATCCCACTACCAGGGCGATATTTACCCCTATTAGCGTGGTGCCAAAAAGTTGAGATGGGTTTTTTAGAAGGTGATTAAGCCAGATGGCCCTTTTATATCCTTTGCTGACATAATATTCTAAACGCACCTTATTAAATGAAACTGATGCCATTTCAAGCATTGAATAAAACGCGAGCAATATGATGGAAAAAAGATTTAAGACAAACCAAAAAATCGCGGTTTTATTCATGTTTTTTCGAGGGTTTCAATTTTTTGATAAAGAGCCTTCTGATCCTATTTCGGTCGGCAGCAAGAATTTGAAACATAAAATTTTGGATCTTAAATTTTGCGCCAGTTTTGGGGATTTCATCAAGCTGCTCAATCAGCCATCCTCCTATAGTCATCATATGCGCTTTGCTGACTAAATTGACATTGAAGATAGTGTTAAATATTTCAAGTTCAAGGCGCGCGCTTGAGATGATTTCATTGGGATTGTTCATTGTGTAGAGTTTTTTTGCATCGCGCAAATCGCTGATATCGCCAATGACTTGTTCTACAATATCTTCTTGAGAAATAAGTCCTGAGATTGATCCGTATTCATCGACAACTAAAGCAAGCACTTGATTGCTGTGATTAAGCTGCAGCGCTAAAGCCTTTGCTGAGGAGGTCTCTGATACATATATCGGTTTTATGAGGTGGTCTTTTAAGTCTTGCCCACACTTAATTGATGCGCGGTGTAAAAAATATTGTCTTGCGCTTATGATCCCTAAGATATTATCTAAAGATTTATCGCAAACAGGGATTCTTGAGCACTCTTGTTTGACGAACATATCGATAAGTTTTGAAAGGGGTTCATTGATATCGTAGTAAAGAATATCATCGCGAGGGCGCATGAGCTCTTTTATCGTCGCATCCTGAAAGTTTAAATATCCTGCAATAAGTTCTGCCTCATCCTTTTGCAATAGGCCGTGTTCTTCCGACGTTTTCAGTACGTGTTTGAGCTCTTCTTTAGATATTTTACTTTCTGGACGCAAGAAAAAAAAGAGCGCGCGCGATACCGGTACCGTGATGTTGATGATAAGAGTGCGGATTGGCGCTAAAATATTTTGCATCAAGTTAATTGAAGGCGCAACTGCGTAGGCAATTTGTTGATTATTTTGAAGGCCGATGTATTTGGGGATGATTTCTCCAAAAAGGAGCATCAACACGAAAGGGATGCCAACTTTTAACCCCCAATTTGCCGCTTCTCCAAACATATGGGACGTCGTATTTTGAATGAGAATATTGACAAGAGTATTCATCATGAAAACAGTGACAAGTAAAGATCTTGGGTCTAAAACAAGCTTTGCAATCAATCGTTGCCTTGGATCTTTTCCAGCTGCAAATCCCTTAATTTTTGTCTCCGGAAGGGAGAAAAGGGCTGTCTCAGAGGCTGAAAAGTACCCCGAACAAAAAATTAGGAAAACTAAAATAAGAAAAATAATCGTCATGGCTTGTCGGTAAATAGCACTTTTGTCGCACCTTCAGGGACTAGGCCAAGTCGTTGCATGAGCACAAGTTCCACATACTCTTGATCACTTTGACTGTTGACTTTAAGGCGTAAAGCTTCCATTTGGTTTTTTGCGCGTGCCTTTTCTTTAAGCAAGGCGCTATGTTGATTGTGCAGTGTCTCAAATTTTTCTCGATGCCAAACCATTGCCTGTTCAAATACAAAATAGCATCCTAACATAAATAATACAATCCACCAAGATTTTATCCATATTTTTTCAAGGGCAATATACCAAGGGATGGAGTGACGATGAGATGGCATAAGGTTATTATGAATTAATCGGGATTTTTAAGCGCGAGAGCAAAAGGCGAAGGACTCTAATCGGATGGCATAAGAAGTATTTAAGGAGGTTAAGATAGGTCACTTCATAGAGTGGTCTTATTGTTTGCCTTTGCGGATTACAGCTTGCCTCTTGTAGCCAAATGCGGTGCAGAAAAAAGAAGGGGCTTGGGAGATTATCGATAGAGAAAAACTTTAAGTCTTTTGTCTCGTTTCCAGTTTTAAGATTTTCTGGATCGGCAGCAGATGGATCTGCGATACATTCAAAGACGTACGTGACCCTTGCTAACTTATTGAGAGGAATGTATGTAGCTGCAAGTCTTAAAATCTGCACGGCTTGGCCTGTTTCTTCTAATACTTCTCTTAGCACAGCCTCTTGAGGGGTTTCTCCATCGTCGATGCCGCCACCAGGCAACACCCACATGGGGACGTCGCGACGCTTAATGATGAGAAGATTGTCTTTTTCGTTTGAAAAGATAATCGCGATAACGCTTTCTTTGCGTTTTTGCAAAGGCATTGTTGACCTGATAAAGAAAAGAATTGCCCAGGATAGGACTCGAACCTACACACCTTACGGCACCAGATCCTAAGTCTGGCGTGTCTACCAATTTCACCACCTGGGCAAGATATTGGGATCACGATACCACCTTTAAGTCTTTTCTGTCAAAAGGTCTTTTTATAAAATTGTATTAGACTTCTTTCGAAACTCCATTTGGTCGCTAAAATTGTGCTTTTTGGCATCTTTGCTGCAAAATTTTTCAACCAGGTGTATACACATGCTTTCAAAATTTTGCAGCAAATCTGCACAAAAATCCCAAATTTTATCAACCAAAGCGAGTTTCGAAAGAAGTCTATTGCATAAATAAGCTTGACTTCCCATAAAAAAATTGATATCAGTTTTTCAGTTTAACAAGGGGTAAAAGATGAAATATGTATACGAATTTATAGGTGCTTTTTTTTTAGTGCTGACGATTGGGATGACGGTTTTAGGGCCAAATGGCGCAGGGCCTCTTGCGCCTCTTGCGATTGGTTCAGTCCTTGCGGTCATGGTTTATGCCGGAGGGCACGTTTCAGGCGGGCATTATAATCCAGCAGTCACTTTCGCGATATTTTTACGCCGCAAGATTAGCCTGCTTGATTTGGGACTCTATTGGATTGCGCAGTGTATAGCAGCTGTTGCTGCTGCTTATGTTGCCCTTTATTTTAAGGGAGCAAGCGCTGAAAGTGCGCTTGACTTAGACCCGGTAAAAGGACTACTTGCGGAATTTTTATTTACGTTTGCCCTTTGCTATGTTGTATTAAATGTGGCCACATCCAATGCGACCAAAGGCAATAGTTTTTATGGGTTTGCGATTGGCTTTATTGTCTTAGCTGGCGCCTATTCTGTGGGAGCTATTTCGGGAGGGGCGTTTAATCCAGCAGTTGCGCTTGGCATTAGCCTCATGAATCTGAGTCTATGGTCAAATCTTTGGGTATTTTTTGTAGGAAATTTTCTTGGAGCCGTGTTGGCAGCTTTAGTATTTAAGGCCGCTCATCCGCAGGAATAAGCGGTTTTTAAGGCACTTCAATCAATAGAATTTGACTTGCTATCTGAGATTGGATTGAAACAGTTGTGATCACTCCATTTAGGCCAATAGCATCTCTACGGTTTAGGATTTCGTTGCCTTTCATCACACTGCCATCAATTGCCATTATAAAGCATTTATTGCCTTTCTTTTTGAGGGTGTAGTCAAGAGATGTGTTGGACTTAAGACAAGCAAGGCTTATGGCAGCATCTTGGCCAATGGCTATTGCGCCATGGTCATTGAACCCTGAGGCGATGGTGACCCACAGGTCTTGTGTTTCATGCCAATTAAATTTTTTTTCAGCATATTGGGGCTGAGTATTTTGGATTTTTGGCTCTATCCATATTTGGAGCAAGTTGCAGATATCGGAGTTTGAGCCGTTGTATTCGGAGTGAGTAATGCCAGATCCTGCGCTCATTACTTGGATGTCGCCACAGGTTAATATGGACTCATGGCCTGTGCTATCTTTATGGGCAAGCTTACCTTTCAAAGGGATGGAGATGATCTCCATATTATTGTGGGGGTGGGTTCCAAACCCTTTGCCTGGTTCAATGATATCATCATTAAGGACTTTAAGATGGCCAAAATGGAGACGATTAGGGTCGTAATATTGCCCGAAGCTAAAGCTATAGGTGGCGTGCAGCCAACCATAATCACTTCTGCCGCGCGATTCTGCTTTAAAAATTTGTGTTTTCATAAGTGTGCTCCTTTCAAAATATCATTATACATTATGTCTATTAAACCTAAAAACGGCAGTTGTAGACGCTAACTTGACATGAATCTCTTGAACCAGAATCATTTGCAGTGGGGCGGTCCTTCACCAATCGGGAATGTCCCGCCCCACTGCAAAGTGATTCTAATTCAAGATCTTCATGCCAATTTAGCATCTCGAACTGCCGTTTCTAGGTTAAAGCAAGAATGCAAGTATTTAAGACGTAAACCATCTGTCGCTTCAAGCATTTTTTGCATGTCTTGAAACTTTTCAGCTAGATGGGGAAATCCTTTCTTCAGGGGTTCTAAATCTGTCGATCCCAGTTCCAGATGGGGTCCTGATAAAATGGCCTCTCCCTTACCTCTTCTAGAGCGGATAATCGCTGCTGTGTTCCTTTCTGTATAAAGCGCAAGAACCTCTATCTCCTCACTGTCTTGGATTTTACCACATCGCGGCATAAATTCCCCTCCTAAGTTGACTAAAACGTTGACTTTTTTCAATGTTTGCATCCAAATAATTTCTACGACCGCAATCTCTGGAAAGATAGGTCCTTTACATTCCCAAGAGCATAGGGAAAATTTGCGAGTTTTTTGACGAGATTCATAGCGCGAATGCTCTGTCCACCAATATGCTCCTGCGCAAATCCCAATGAGGCGCCCTCCGTTTTCTTCTACATAGTGGATGATTCTTTTGCGCTGTTTTTCAGAGACACTTTCATCCCATACAGAACATTTTCCTCCAGGAAATATGAGAAGTGAGTGTTTAGCGCTCTCCCACTTTTCAGGGTGTAGCTCAATAGAGCTGCATTCGGTTATGACAGAAGTTGGCAAGCTATGTTGAGCAACTCGCTTAAGTCCCCATAAGCTTTCCATACAGATTCCGTTGTACACTCCAGGTGCAGAGGTCCCCGAAAATAGGCGTACGGTTTGCATTATTTCCTCCATCCAAAAAAGAATTTAGCAAGGGCCGCAGCAGTTGTTGTTTTAAGAAAAGTTCCCGGAAGAAATGGAATCATCCCCGCAAAAACAGCCTCTTTTATTCCAAGAAAAAGCATAAGCCAAAGTGTACCTGCAAAAAGGATCATGGCATCTCCAACAAAAAGGATGAGCCAAATTTTAAAAAATGAAAGGGGATTGCAAGTTCTTAGCCATTTCGATCTAAGATAAACAGCCAGGACAAAGCAAAATAAATATCCACCTCTTGGTCCCATCCACCATAGTGGGTTGGAAACGCCACCAGCAAAGACAGGAAATCCTAACGTCCCTTGTAAAAGATAAGTCATGACGGCAAAAGCTGCTTGATGAGGCGTTAATGCAATCGATAGGCACGCGACGCCAAATGTCTGAAGAGTAATGGGAACCGGACTAAAAGGAAGTGGGATGGCAAATTGCGACATGAGTCCTAAAAAGATACTGCCTAGGATGATTTTGCACGCTGCTGAAGTAAAAGCGAGCTTCGAAAGAAGTCTAATTATCCTAAAAACGGCAGTTGGAGACGCTAACTTGACACAATCTCTTGAACCAGAATCATTTGCAGTGGGGCGGTCCTTCACCAATCGGGAATGTCCCGCCCCACTGCAAAGTGATTCTAATTCAAGATCTTGCGCCAATTTAGCATCTCGAACTGCCGTTTCTAGGATTATGTAAATCTTCGATGTTTTAAGAATTTCTAGCAACATAAGGCCTCCTTTTGTTAAAGTTAGGTTAGGATGAAGCTGTTTTTCTAGATTTTCAAGAAGTTTGTCAGTTTGAATGGTTGTTATTCACCTATATTTTAGGTGACATAGAATGAATGTTGGTTTCTTCGTCTTGGTGGAGTTGTTTTTAAAGTACCTAAAAATTAGGTGAAAAATGTTGGAGTCTCTTTTTGGAAATAAAAGCATCGCTCGTGTTCTTTTTTTTCTGTTGATCAATGGCAGATGTTATGCGGGAAAGCTTGCGCGCCATTTTAAAAGCCCTCTTACTCCTTTTCAGCAAGCTCTTGCTAAACTTGAGCAATTGGGAATTATTCAAAGCCAGCTAGATGGAAAAATTCGCTATTTTGCGTTTGACACAAGCTGCCCTTACCTTGTGCAGCTTGAATCTCTTCTAAGGAAAGCCTATACCCTTCTCTCTTCACAGGAAAAAAAAGAGTACTATGATCCCGAATATAAAACCCAAACACTGATTCGTGAAAGCTCACATGAAAATGAGCCCTTATTGGTGACCTTTTGGAAGCAGCTTAAAACAATTAAGTCGATGACATTTGTTGCAGCTTCAAAAGTAGATCCTAGTTTTGGTTGGAATGGGACAGGCAAAGGAGATGTGCGTGTGAAACAAGTCAATGATAACATCTTAGTCTTTTATGAAAATGGATTTTGGATGCCACAAAAAGGGGGGAAATGTGCTTTTACCAATACTTTTCGATGGACATTAGATCGTTTTGAAAATCGCATTACCTTAGAGCACTTGCGCTTTGGCGAGCACCACCCTGTATTTCTTTTCTATCTCACTAAAATGGACGACAATACATTGGTCTCAATTAGCTCACACGTATGTAAAGAGGACTCCTATCTTGGACAGGTGAGGTGTCTTCATCAATCGATACAATTTAACTGGCGCATCATCGGGCCAAAGAAAAATGAAGAAATCGATTATGTTTATAACTGAAATACAGCGGTGAAATACAGCGGAAATACAGCGGTATGAATGATCCTAAAGCTCTAAAATCAATCGTAAAGCATTCTCTACGAGCTTCATCTCTTCATTTGATATCATGCCAATTTTCTTGCCAAGACGATTCGTTCGGTCAATAGATCTTATTTGCCTTGGCATAATTTTTCCTTTTTTCCCTTCTAGAGTGATTTGGACCTCAATTCTTGAAAAAAGACGCTTAACGTTACTCGTTATCGGAACGACAACTATTAATTCAGAACAGTTTGAAACGTTGCTTGAAACAATAAGACAAGGTCTTGTTTTGTTTATTTCACTTCCATCGGTCGGGTCTAAACGAACCCAATAAATTTCCCCTCTTTTTGGACCATCGTGTTGCATTTTTATTCTTGATCTCCAAAGTCAAAATCTTCCACTCCTAGAAAATCTTCCCCTTCCATTTTAGAAAAATCAACTCTTGCCTCTTTATCACCAGGATCTTTATCGGCTTCCAAAAACTCCATCAACAAAGATTCCTCATCTTTTCTTAGAGCCTCCCACAATGCTTCAGTGACAAATTTGCTCATTCTTCCACGGCCAACTTTGGCATGCAATACAGCATCCAAGTCTTTTGGAATTGTATACGTAACTGGTTTTTGTTGAGACAT
>JABDAE010000102.1 GCA_013289325.1 Chlamydiota bacterium | reverse complement strand
ACTGATGATTTTGGCAAAATATCCACTTTCTTCAACATCTTCCGTGACTCCATTGACGTGGATTAAAACAGGCCGATAGGAAAAATTGTTCGGTAAGGACAAACGCTTAATTTTTTCTTGAATCTCCTCTATAACCGATGAGCCTATTTCTCTTTGAGAAAATTTAATTTCGCAAAGGTATACTGTATTAAATTTGGTCTGGATAAGGTAATCAATTTGACAACCCTGATGGCGTTTGGTCTTGTTTTGAAAATACGGGTTATCGAAAATAATTTCTTCCGGCGAAATTTTTAATGATTCCCATATCAACCTGCGATTATTTAAAACTAATGTTTCAAATTGCAGACCCATGATGGTAGACCATTGTGTGAGCGCTGAAACTTTTATGTTCATCAGCTGATCATGTTCGATTTTATGTTTGTTAGTTTCAATATACTTAAGGTAAAACCGAGAATAACAATCACAAACCCTATAGTGGCTCGTCTTTGCAGGACGCCCCGTTTTCAATTGCCAAGTGCGATCTTGTGAAATAAAACCTGAAATTATCAGATCATTGAGATACCCCCCAATGTTGCTTAAAGAAACAAGATCTACCTGCTCACATATTTCCTCCCGAGTTAATGCCCCTTTGGCCAAGCTTTCCACAATTTTTTTGTATAAGGCACTTCGCTTTGAAAAAAGATCTGAAAAAATATTATCGAATTCTCTGTATAATAGACCCGATTGTCGGAAACAAAGTGCCGTAATATTTTCCTCTGCTGAAATTTCGGGTCTGACATGCTCCAAGTAAAGAGGCACGCCCCCAGTAATGGCTAAAACCTTAAATTTATCATAAGTGGATACTTGATCGGCATATGCCCCAAAGAACTTGGCGCTATCTGCTAATGAAAGTTCTTTCAAAGTAAGATCCAATGAAATCCGCCCCAAATAGCCTGTACTAGATAAAATATTTTCTTCTATCCATGTCGATACCGATCCGCAAATAATTAGGATAAGTTGATCATTTTTCTTAAAATAAACATCCCATGCATCTTTAAGTTTTCCAAGAAAATCTGGGTCTTTTGACCCCATCCACGAAATTTCATCAAAAAGAAGGATGATACGTCCCTTTTGACTTTTCATTGCAAGCGCTTTGAATAAAAGTGCCCAATCAGATTGAATCCCCGCAATGTCCAGAGGTGTTCCAAATTGGCTGATCAATTGACCAAGAAACACATCTTTTTGTGATTGAGGAGTGGTTTCTGGTGTGGGAGGAAGGCCTGCAAATCGGTAAAAAGCTTCATAAGGGTGTTGCTTTGCAAATTCTTCTATTAGCCGACTTTTTCCAATTCGCCTTCTCCCCTTGATGACGACAAGACTTGCGCTCTTCTTTTTTAATAAACCTTCAAGCGTTTCCAATTCATTTTCGCGCCCTATAAATCGTGTCATGCTAAGAATCCTCCAAACTTTCTCCTTAAATTTAACAGGTAAAATAGCAAATGTCAATATACATATGAAATTATACGGAAATAATCAGAACGAAAATGACAAATCGTGCATTTTGTGGATATGGATAAACTAGACTTCACCAGGCACCCTTTCTGCGGCGGAAAAAGCAAGAAAGCAGTTCGAAGCGGCAGTAGGGAACTTGACTATCAAACTAATATTCAGTCGAAGTATAAAATTAATCAAGGTAGCTAACAGATTGTGCAAGAAGTCTATTAAGTCAATTTGATGACATCTATTATTAAGGCAAAGTCAAAACCTCTGCGAAGAAGAGAGGCAATGACTTTTTGCTTTTCTTTATAAATAGACAAATCGCGTGTGCGAAAACGCGTCTTTAAGAGCTTAAGGATGGCTTGCTTTTCATTTTCTGGTTCGCAAAGATCTTCCATCCCCTCTATTGCCGATACAATTTCTTGCTTTTCAAAGCCTTTTTGAGATAGTGCTTGCAACACCTTCCGAAGTCCATACTTGGCACTTAGTTTTTGACGAGCAAATCCCCTAATCCATTCTTTGTCATTGAGATATCCAAGTGAGATAAATTCATCGATAATGCGCTCCGTTGTCTCTTCCGAGACAAGACACCTTCTTAAGGAAGATGATAAAGCCTTTGATGAGAGGTTCATAAGAGATAGCCTCTTAATGGCATACTGCCTTGCCTTGACTAACTCTACTTTGTTAAAAGCCTCTTGATATTCCTCAATTGTCGTAGCGTGCGAGGCAACTTTTGGTTTTTTACCAAAAATGGTTGTGTCAACTTTTCGAAAAACTTCCCCCTCAAAGGTCAGCTCTATTTGCATATCGTCACTTTTTTGATCTCTTTAGGCGACATCCTAATTCCCTTCGCACTGACCCCCTTAACCAACACTTTACTTAAATCAAAAGGGGCCGATAGCACTTTTAATCCAGGCTTTGGAATAAACTGCATTTGAAGAGAAATTGCGCTTTCCGTTGTTAAAAATGCAAGCTCCATCCCCTCATCAAAATAGCGATACAGTTTGTCTAAAATGAATTTTTCAACAATAAAGCGCTTGGCAAAGAAAAGATGCAGTTTTGGGTCTTTGTAGACAACTGAAATGACCGATTGCTTATCGGCAAGTCCTACATACATCACTTTGCTCGCCTCTTTTTGCACATACTGCTTCTCCGGCACATTGATAACTTTATAGGAACCATCCTTAAACAGAATTAAGACTTTATCAAAATTAGTGCATTCAAAAGAGTGCTCACCGCTTACCTTTGTCCCTACAAATCCAGATACCGGGTCAAAGCAGACTTTAATTTTTTTTGTTTCGATGGCTCTTAAGTCGACTTGTTCCATCATCTTTAGCACTGTTTTGCGAGGAAAATCACTTGCATACTTTTTAAGTAAGCCTTGAATGTAGGCAATTGTGTATTTTTTGATGCTTTTAAGCTGCTTTTCCACCTCTGCAAGCGCTTTTATAGTCTCCGCTACTTCTGCCTTATTTTTGCTTAAATCAAAAAGAGAGATACGCCTAATGGGTATGCTCAAAAGCCTTTCTCGATCTTCTTGAACCGGCTCTTTGTTTAAAAGGGGATGAAATGGCACTAAACTTTCCGCTATCACAGTATGCACTTTTTCATACGTCGTGACACTTTCAATAAGCTTATAAAGGCGATTTTCAATAAAAATCTGCTCCAATGTTTTATCGAATATTTTAGCTAAAAGTTTACCTCTTTCAAATTCTAACTCTCTTTTAAGATAATCTTGGAGCGCTTCTACATTGGCTCTTAAAATTTCGTGGGTATCCATCTCGCAAGGCAAATTATCTTTAATCACGATCATTTGTGGCGTGAGCGATACTTCACATTCTGTATAGGCATACAGGGCATCGATTAGCTCTTGAGCATACTGCCCCCTTGGCAGCTTAATTTCGATCTCGACATGTTCTGCCGTATAATCATTAATCGCCTCAATCTTAATTTTACCTTTTTTAGCTGCCTCATCGATAGATCTAATCAGCGATTCAGTTGTTGTGCTAAAGCATATCTCTTTAATGACTAGTGTTTTAGCATCTTTAACATCAATTTTAGCTCTTAACTTTACTTTTCCTTTACCTTGGGCGTAGTGCGTCGCATCCATAATTCCACCCGTTGGGAAGTCGGGTAAGATTTCAAATGCTTTGTCTTCCAAAATGGCAATTTCAGCCATTAATAGCTCGGCGAAATTATGGGGCAGAATATATGTCGACATGCCAACGGCAATCCCTTCTGCCCCTTGCATTAAAAGAAGTGGGATTTTGGCGGGCAATGTCAGTGGCTCTTGATTTCGTCCATCATATGATGGGATATATTCTGTTAACTCCGGATTAAACATCGTTTCAATGGCAAGGGGCGAAAGCCTTGTCTCGATATAACGAGGTGCTGCTGCCGGATCGCCTGTAAAGATATTGCCAAAATTTCCTTGTTGGTCTAGCAAATAGCCTTTATTTGACATGTTGACAAGCGCTTCGGTAATCGCCGCATCTCCGTGCGGATGATAGGCCATCGTTTGGCCAGCAACATTTGCCACCTTATGCAATTTGCCATCGTGCATCACTTTAAGCGTATGCAAAATTCTTCTTTGGACAGGCTTTAAGCCATCAAGCTTAGGAATTGCGCGCTCAAGAATCACATATGAAGCATATGTGAGATAATTAGTCCGCATGAGTTGTTTGACATCTAGCATGTTAACCTCCTACAGCCACATTTTGTAACGCATCTTCAACGACGAGATTTTGCATGATAAAATTCTTTCTTTCCGGGGTATTTTTACCCATATAAAATTCAAGCATTGGTTTAAGATCTGCAAGGGTATTGATTTCAACGGGAATTAGCCTAATATTTTGATCGATAAACTGCTTAAACTCTGAAGGTGATATCTCCCCAAGCCCTTTAAAACGGGTAATTTCGTGATTTTTGAGTTTTTTTGCAGCTTGATCTTTTTCTTCTTCTGAATAGCAGTACAAGGTCTTTTCTTTATTTCGCACCTTAAAAAGGGGCGTTTCTAAAATAAAAAGATGATCCCCAACGACAAGACTTTCAAAGTAGGTTAAAAAGAAGGTAATTAACAGATTTCGAATATGCATTCCATCAACGTCCGCATCGGTTGCTAAAATCACTTTTTGGTAGCGCAAATTTTCAATGTCCTCTTCGAGATTTAATGCGCTCATGAGATTAAACATCTCTTCATTTTTATAAAGTTGATCTTGCTTCATTCCAAACACATTTAAAGGCTTGCCTCTTAAGGAAAAAACAGCTTGCGTCATCGGATCGCGTGAGGCAACTATTGAAGCACTTGCAGAATCGCCTTCTGTTAAAAAAATCATCGTCTCTTCACCGCGTCCAGATGTGTCATTGCGGTGAAATTTGCAATCGCGAAGTTTTGGAATTTTAAACGATATCTTCTTTTGCTTCTCCTTAGCTTCCTTCTTGACGTTGGCAAGCTCTTTTCTTAGCTTTTCATTAAAGACAGTTCTTTCGATGATCGCCTGGGCGATAGTTGGATTTTTGTAGAGCAAATTGACAACACCATCTTTAATCTCTTGAACAAGGGGGCCTCTTATGTCAGTATTGCCAAGCTTATTTTTCGTTTGTGACTCAAAAATAGGATCCTTAATTTTGACAAGGATAGTCCCCACCATCCCCTCTCTTACGTCAATGCCCTGAAAAGTCTTTTTAGAAAACTCATTGACCCCTTTTAATATCCCTTCTCTAAAAGCTGAAAGGTGAGTGCCCCCATCCGATGTGTGCTGACCATTTACAAATGAAAAATAGGTCTCCCCATAATTTTGTGTGTGCAAGAAGGCAAATTCCACGTGGGTGCCTCTATAGTGAAGGGGTTCATAGAGCCGCTCATCTGGCACCTCCACATTTAGTAGGTCTAAAAGGCCATTTTTTGACTCTATCACCTCGCCATTGAAGTGAAGAAGAAGGCCTGTGTTTAAATAGGCGTAGTGCCAAAGCCTTTTTTTAACATATTCAATTTGGAAGCGATACTTTTTAAATATTTCGACATCGGGAATAAATTCAACAAAGGTCCCATTTGGCTCATCTGTTTTTCCATTTTTTTCACTTACGAGCTGACCTTTTGAAAAGATTGCCTCTTTAAACTCTCCATCGCGGCAACTGATAACTTTAAAGTGAATTGATAAGGCATTGACAGCCTTTGTGCCTACCCCATTTAAACCGACAGAAAATTGAAATACGTCGTCGTTGTATTTGGCGCCTGTGTTAATTTGACTTACACAATCGATCACTTTACCTAAGGGGATGCCTCTTCCAAAATCGCGAACGCTAACTTTACCCTCCCCTTCATCAATTGCAAGTTCAATTTTTTTCCCATTCTTCATGATGAACTCATCAACACTATTGTCGATGACTTCCTTTAACATGATATAAATCCCATCGTCAGGATGGGACCCATCTCCTAATCTGCCGATATACATCCCAGATCTAAGGCGTATATGGCTTAAGGCATCTAAAGTTTTTACGCTGCTTTCATCATATTGCTTGGCCATAGATTCATCCCTCTTCATCAATTACCCCTGCAAGATAAGCACAACGAGCAATATATGTAAAGAGGGATATTTTTTGAAAATTTTCTTTGGCATAATAATTTGATTTCAGTAGACTTCTTTCAAATTTAGGAGCTCTTCTATCATGCGCGTTGGCGTCCTGGGCATTAACCACAAACTGGCCGAATTAAAGTTTAGAGAACAACTCGCCTTGACTTGCCAAAGGTGGCTATCCCCTGCTGTTCAAATGCAAGATGCGCATATTCAAGAGACGCATAGCTTTGTCCTTCTTTCTACTTGCAACAGGACTGAAGTCTATTTTAGCTCAGAAGATCTTGCTGACACCCACTCCTATCTTCTCACCATACTACGCAATGCGATCAAAGACGATGACTTCGATCAAAAGCCCTATTCCTATTTTGGACAAGATTGCTTGCAGCACCTTTGTAAGGTCACGGCAGGCCTTGATAGCGCAATTGTGGCAGAAACTGAAATCCAGGGGCAAGTCAAAGATGCTTACGAGACGACTAAAGAAATCAGAGAACTTCCCTTTGAGTTGCATTATCTTTTTCAAAAATCCCTTGCCATCGGAAAAAAAGCGCGCGCACTTCTCCCCTTTACGCCCGGCATGCCGGGAATTGAACATGCGATTTTGCAAATCATTTTAAATTTTGCAGCTCCTCCACAAAAACCAAAAATATTGTTTGTGGGGGCATCAACCATCAATGAAAAGATCGTAAAGTTTTTAAAGGCGCGTGGCCAGGCAGATATTGCAATCACAAATCGCACAGGTGATAAAGGTGATTGCTTTGCCAAAAATTACGGGGTCACCTTTATAGATTGGTCAATTCTTCAGCATTGGCAAAACTTTGACATTATCATATTAGCTACCAAAGCGCCATACTTTCTCATTAATGAGTCAAACTACATCTTGCAAAGAAAAAGTGCAAAACTTATCATAGATCTTTCTATTCCTCGCAACGCAGATCCAGCTACTGCCTTAAAGTCAGGTGCTACTCTTTACAATATGGATGACATAAATATGACATTAAGTACGAGGAAATATTGCGTTGAACACTCGCTACATTCTGCTCTGGAGCTCATCACTAAAGCTGTAGAGCAACAAATGCTCTCATTAAAAGAAAAAGAATCAAATCGCCTCCGCATTTGCGGAACGATTTGCGCATAAAGGACACTATTTACATGAAACTTAAAATTAATTTAGCAGCATTCCTCTTAATCAATGCAATGGGCCTTAACGCTGCAGCGCAACTTCCTTCTCAAACACCTACTCAAACAAATGTAGCGCAAACTCCATCAAATAAATATCCACCTCTAACAGCTTCTCAAGCGCAAGAGTTCAACGAACTTATGAATGCAGAGGTGATAAAGCAAAACAAATTTGTTCAAGATTTAGTTAAGATGGTAGAAGATAAGACAAGAGCCCCCATGACAGCAGATAAACTGCAATTAGAAGCGGCAACGACGGCCTTGGAAGTTAAAAAAATCATTGTCACAAAATTTACTTCATCCCCATCTTTAAAAAGTCAAAAGGTTAGAAATGCCTTAAAAAGCATCTTAAGCGAGCCATTTATTTCTGAAGCTGACTTAGCGAGTTTACAAAGTATCACTGATGCTGAAAGAACTTACACATACCCATAAAATATTTAAGGATACCATTTCATGAAAAAGCTTTATCCCATAGTAACAGCAGCTCTTATTGCAGCTTCTCCTCTTCTTTTAAACGCCGACGCCTCTTTTGATTGCGACTTTGAAACAGATGAAACTGTTGCAATAGAAAAATCTAGCTCATCAGATGAGGTTTCTCAAGATGAAGCAATTGTTGATGAAAATGTGGGTCAAAACGTGCCACAAGAAGAAACTGCATCTAAAGCGCCTTCAAAATCGACTTCTACTTCACAAGTTAAAGCATTTACAGGAAAAATTACAAAAAATAAAGTCAGAATGCGAGTGCAGCCGACAGTAGATAGCCCCATTGTCAAAGAGTTAAATGCAGGCGATATGGTGATTGTATTAGGGGAAACGGATGAGTTTTATGCAGTAGAGCCGCAAAGGGATACAAAAGGGTATGTCTTTAGAACATTCGTTTTAGATGGTGTCGCACAAGGAACCAACATCAATGTGAGATTAGAGCCAAGCACAGATGCTCCTGCCATTGCGCAACTTAGCAGTGGAGATGTTGTAAATGGAACAATCAGTCAAAAAAATCCAAAGTGGCTTGAAATTGAAGCTCCAAAATCGGTCCGTTTTTTTGTTGCTAAGGATTATGTTGAAAATATTGGCGATGCGAGCATCATGGCAAGGACAGTAAAAAGACAAGCTGAAGTCAATACCCTGTTTGAAAAGGCAACTTTAGAGAGCCAAACAGAGATGGCCAAAGACTTTCCTGACATAAAATTAGACCAAGTTGTTGCTGATCTTAACAGGGTTATTCGCGAATACCCGGATTATCCAACTCTTGTTGCCAAAGCAAAAGAGCTACTTAGCGTACTTCAAAATGACTATTTACATAAAAAAGTTGCTTACCTTGAATCAAAAGCGAATCGCACAACGCAAATGCTGCCGCAGCAAGATAAGCTTAGTGATCTTCAAGTCCAAATGCAAAAAGCGCCATCCCCCTTGCCTAAACTGTCTGAAAGCAATGCAATGAAGGGACAAAGTCAAGGACTAACCAATGCACCAAGCACTACAATGAGCGATAAGATGGCCGTGTGGGTACCGTCCGAAAATATCTTTTTTAATGCGTGGAGCCAAGATGAAAGTGGTCAAGCAAGAGCTAGCGCAACGCAAGATAGCTACTATCAACACCTAAAGCTAACAGCTGTGACAATTAAAGGAATCATCGAGCCTTATACTAGGATTGTGAAAAATAAGCCGGGTGATTACGTGATTGTCAATAAGACCACACAATTGCCAATTGCATTCCTCTATAGCACTCGGGTCAATCTCCAAGATTATGTAGGAAAAGAAGTGACAGTAATAGGTTCAGAGCGCCCCAATAACAATTTTGCATATCCCGCCTATTTTGTATTGGAAATTCAATAAAATAAGAAGAGAAAGGTAGACAATGGGCGAGATTACAAATTTCATTAACACCCACTATAGACACTTCAACGCTGCGGCTTTAAAAGATGCGGCTGTTAGCTATAAGCAGCATGCTGACTCTGGAAAAAAAATGCTTGTCACATTGGCAGGTGCAATGAGCACAGCAGAACTTGGCATATCGCTTGCAGAGATGATCCGTCAAGATAAAGTTCATGCCATTAGCTGCACCGGAGCAAATCTTGAAGAAGATCTATTCCACCTTGTGGCATGCAACCATTATAAGAGAATACCCGATTATCGCTACTTAACCAAAGAAGAAGATTATAAGCTTTGGACCGAAAATAATAATCGCGTGACTGATACATGTATTCCAGAGCATGAAGCGATGCGCGTGATTGAGACTGTATTAGATGATGTATGGACAAAAGCTGAAAAAAATGGCGATAGAAAATTTCCTCATGAATATTTCTACGAGGTTATTTTAAGCGGTGTGCTAAAAGATCAATATCAAAAAGATCCAAAGACGAGCTGGCTTGTTGCAGCTGCTGAAAAAAATCTCACGATGTTTGTTCCTGGAGATGAAGACAGCACCACTGGCGATATGTTTGCTGGAAGGGTATTTTTAAAGCGTTTAAAAGCTTCTACCATGAAATCTGGAATGGAATATATGGTAAGTGCCATGGAGTGGTATTTTAAAGAGGTAAAGGAAAACAAGAGCTGGGGGATCTTTCAAATTGGCGGTGGCATCGCAGCAGATTTTATTCTTTGCTTAATCCCCTCGATTAACCAAGACTTTAGAGGCATTATGCCGCAAGTTCCTCTTTGGTCCTATTTTTGCCAGATTAGCGACTCTACAACGAGCTATGGGGGCTTTAGCGGAGCCACTCCCAATGAAAAAATCACATGGGGTAAAATCGGAAAAGACACCCCGATGTTTGTCGTTGAATCGGATGCAACGATCTGCGCGCCGCTTATGTTTGCCTACGTACTTGGACAGTGATTTATCATGAGGTTAGGGCTAAGTGAAAAATAGGCGATTTGAGCTCCCCCGCCAAAGTAGGTAAGCCCAAAGTCTATGAAAAATAGATTTTACTTACACGAGAAAAAGCATTAGAGGAAAGGGTTGTGAGGCAAGAATCCTATTCATCATTAGACTTCTTTCGAAACTATAATCCTAGATCCGGCAGTTCGAGATGCTAAATTGGCGCAAGATCTTGAATTAGAATCACTTTGCAATGGGGTGGGACATTCCCAAATGGTGAAGGACCACCCCATTGCAAATGATTCTGGTTCAAGAGA
>JABDAE010000101.1 GCA_013289325.1 Chlamydiota bacterium | reverse complement strand
ATATTAAAGGAGATTCCAATGAAACAATTTAAGTTATATTTTCGAATTGCCCTGGTGTGTTTTTTGGGATCTTTAATTACAAGTTGCGGGCTTTTTATTTTGGCTGTGGGTGGTTTAGAAAAGGACATTAGTGCAGATCTCACCTGGGCCCATCTTCTTAACAAAGTCTATGGGTTTCGAGAAGATGTTTTTGTTTATCGATTTAACGATGATACGACTTTTGATGTGGTGACAATTGGTACGTTTGGAAGTTTTTCATTATTTCCTAGTTCGGTTATAGAGTACGAACAAAATCGGGAAAAGTACCCATTCATCATTAAAATTATTCCCGCAGGCACTCAGTTTTCAATCAATAAAATTATTGCTTTGACTTATCCTTCAGGTAATACCCATGAAGCAATTTTGATTGATCTCTATGGGTATGATTTTTGTGGTTATCGCATTGATGCTGCATTCGTTTACTATAGGGCTGGCGAGCATATTGGAACTTTGAAGCCAAGATGGATAAGAGAAGTCGGTGAAGCCAAGTCGCCCATGTGATACTGGAATTTAATTTTGTAACTGACTTAAACTTACTGCTATTTTGCTGGTATTGAGCCGAATGTTTGGAGTCATTCTATGACACATGAATATTTTTTATGGATTAGCCTTTTTGGATACGCTATTCATATTTACGAAGAAAAAGTTTTGAATTGGAAAGATTGGGCAGAATCGATTTCTGGTCTAAAAAACCTTGAGTGGTCAGATTTCTTTGTTGCCAATGCTGCAGTTGTTGTAGCAGGAGTTTGCGCAGCAGAGGTTGGATGGCGCTGTCCGTCTTTTGGATTACTTTTACCTTCTTTACAGTTAATTAATGGCCTATTCTTTCATGTGATTCCAACTATAGTTTGGCGTAAATTTTCACCCGGGGTTATTACCTCTTGTCTTCTTTTCTTTCCTATTGGAATCCTAGCTTATTGGGGAGCTTGGGTAGATGGCGTATTAAACAAAAATGTTGTTATCTTATCATCGTTATTAGCTTTTTTAGTAATGGCCTTGCCATTTATCTTTTTAAAATTGCAATTAATCATAAAGCAAGATAGATACCTATGAGGGTAAAAAATGTTTTCAAGAACACTCGATTTAACTGGACGTAAGCTTAAGCTTATCCCGGGAGACGTTTGTAATCAAACAGATCTTGAAGAACTATGGTTGGATGATAACCAAATCAATGAAATTCCGGAAGGGTTGACGCAATTAATTCGCTTAAAGCGCTTTAGCCTATACAAAAACAATCTTAAAGCCATTCCGGAGTCGTTTTTTAGCTTAAGAGAGCTTGAAAGCATTAATTTCAGCGTCAATAGCCTCTCCTCTATTCCTGAGAGTGTGGGGAATCTATCTCATCTGCAGATATTGGATTTAAATCACAACGCATTAACTGAAATTCCCAAATCTGTGGGGCGCCTTAAAAACTTAAGGTTTCTTTATTTGGCGGGTAATGGCTTTCAAACGCTTCCACAAACATTAGAAAACTTGAAAAAACTGATTTATCTAAATATTTCGCATGGCAAATTGGAAGTATTGCCACGCTGCATTGCGGGGATGACAGATCTTATCGAGCTAAGGATTTATAAAAACAATATCGCCTCTATTGCAGATTGGATTGGCAAGCTCCATACATTAAAAGAGATTCATGCAATGAATAATCAGATAGCGACTCTTCCAACTTCTATTGGGAACTTGAAATCTTTAAGAAAATTAATGCTCGAAAACAATCGCTTAGAAAGTTTACCAGGTAATATTGGGGATTTGGACAGTTTAACCGATCTTGACCTAAGAGGGAATCGATTGACGTCTCTTCCTGAAACAATAGGCAATCTAAAATCGCTTCGCTTTTTAGATTTAAGAGACAATCGGCTAAAATCTCTCCCAACGGGTATACAGAATCTGACCCACCTTGAAAAATTAGATGTGCGTCTTAACAAGGGGATTATTATCCCAAAATGGTTGCAAGGATTAAAGGATCGCGGATGCACAATTTTTTATTAAAGCCATCTCACGAAGAAATGATTCAAGTGGTGATGGTATCGCGCTTTAACCAATCACCCAAATACATCCATCGCATTGCGATCGGTATTTCTAATGAAGTATATCGAGTAGGTTTGGAAAAAGAAGAGGTGATAGTTCGTCTCAGCCCTCATGATAGGTTTTTAATGGGATCGCGCGATCATATTCCAAAATTTAAAGCTTTGGGAATTCAAGTGCCGGACATCCTTGCCGAAGACTATAGTAAAAATCTGATCTTATTTTCCTATCAAGTGCTTAGTAAAATTGAAGGGGAGGATTTGGGGCAAGTCATTGAAACTCTTTCTCAGCAGCAGTTAAAAGATTTAGCAAAAGAGGTCGCAACTATTTTCAATAAGGTCAAAACCATCCCATCTTCTGATAAGTTTGGAGTCATTTGGGGCGGAGGGGATAATGAAATAAGCGATACTTGGACTGAAAGAATGAAAATTTGGATTGATGAATCAATGCAGAGGGGTTTATTCACTGGTGTGATGGATGATGAGGTTCTATCGATAGCAGAAAATTTATACGAGCAATATAAAACCTATTTTTCTTCGATTAAGCCCACAGTGTATTATGGAGATATTTGTTCCAAAAACATCATGATCAATCAAGGCATATTTAGTGGTTTAGTCGATCTTGACGGCATAACGCAAGGAGATCCTTTAGAAGCACTTGGAAGGATCAAACTATCCTGGTATGGCACTTGGCATGGCGATATTTATTCCACGGCGATTATGGATGAGCTTGGGCTTCAATTAGAACAAAGAAATCTTGTGACCATGTACGCCCTTTTAAATCAAATTTCATGGGCCTCTGAGAATGGTATTCAGTTCAATCAAAATACCAAAGCTGAAGTTGATGAAGAGAAAAAACACAAAGATAAGGCCTTGATCATCAGACTTTCACAAGAACTTAAGATCTGACAACAGGCCTTGTTGCATAAATGCTCTGACGCGAATTCATGCAACAAGGCCTCAGATTTTGTCTATTTTTTGAAATTTGCTTAAATCCTGCAATGGGGATTCCTTTATGGTGGCTTCAATGATAAGCTACGTGATGGATTAATGTGCCTAAATTATACTTTTCTGATACATTTCATGGGCACTCATCGGAGATGAATCTATGATCTACTCAGTCTTTTTGTCGTTGTTTCTCATTTTTCTAACACAAATAACATATGCCTTTGCTTCGATAGAAGGTTTGTTTAGCTCAACGCCTGAACAAATGATCACGCTGACAGAAAAGGAAGATTTTTTAATAGGCGGTATCATTCATCCCTTAAGTGGACAGCCCTCCATTAGACAAACCGATCTTATTGCAATCGGTGCAGAAAGTATTCTCTTGAAGTGCATTTTCATTCCTCAGTACAAACCGTTAAATGAAAAGAATGGACAAGTTCATCCTTCTAAAAATGCCTATGCGGGATGGGTGCATTTTCCTCACACTCATCTAACTGTTTTTACCGAAGGAAAAAACAAATCAGGAAAAAATGTAATAAAAGAACAGCAAGTTTGTGTTGTAGATCCCAATGGGGCTGTTTTAGTCTATTCTATTGAAGAAGGAATAACAAAGCTTAAAACAGGCTTAAATGGGATCTGCAATGGTTGTCATGATCATCCAAGCGGACAGTTGGATCCTCGCAATGTATCCATAAAGGTGGAAGACCCAATCGTTACAGTTGTAGCTCCTGATGGGACAAAGCGCATTTACAGGCGTACTAATCTGTACAGATTAAATGTAGAGAAAAAAAACTACACGTGCCTTTATTGCTTACTTCAAAAGGAGATTTTGCCTAACGGGATGGTTCTTAAGTATGCTTATCATCCAGACAGGCAATTGAAAAAAATATCAAGTTTAGACCCCAATGAGCGCAATGTATATGCCTCAATTTCTTTTGAGGCCTCTCCATTTATAGAACAAGGGACTTGTTTGACGCATACCGGAAAAAAAGCTGGGTATCAACATAATACAAGCCAATTTTTTAAGCCGAAGTACCAAAAGACCTGTGTTGATTTGCTTTATCCTCTTCGCTTAACGAAAGTGAGTTCTCCCTTTTTTAGAGGGGAAGAGATTGCTTATAGTAATATGCAAAAAGAAGATTCTCTATTGGAAAGCTTTATTGGCGAACATCAGACTTTTAAATGCAAATATCTGAATGAACAAAATAAAGTACAAACGCTTTTAATCCCGCATGACACAAAAAAATTTCAAAACTTGTGCACGATGCAGTACAGGCAATACAATCCTTTTTCAAGACAAGTGGTTGAACCGCTTGTAAAAGATAGTGTAACAGAAGTTAGTCATTTTGATGGCACTAAGACAATTTATAAATATTACACAAATATGTTGCCTAAGGAAGTGCAATCAATTGATCAAAACGGAGCTGTCATTAAGCTTAAGCGCTTTGCCTGGACTGATAATCATTGGCTGAAATCAATCACAGTTTTGGATGGCAAAGACCAAATCTTATCCCAAAAAACCTTTGAATACGACTCTTTTGGAAATCCGATAAAGGAGATATTAATAGGCGATCTTACAGGACAAGAGCAAATTGAAAGAGATGTGGTTTTGCGAAAATTTTCCTCTGATGGTCGTAATTTGCTCTTGGAAGAAGAGTTCAGTAACGGAAAAGTCGTCGCATACACTTACTTACCAGGGACGAATTTAGTCACTTCTTGTCTTACCAAAGTAAAAGGAGGCGCTTGTCTTACTCGTGAGTTTAGAGAGTATAACGATTGTAATCAACTCATCTTAAAGCTTCAAGACGATGGTTTAAGCGAGAAAAAAGAAGACTCAACTGGAGTTTTGCAGAAAAGGATAACGAGATATACTTTAAGGCAAAACGCCCCATTTATGCATATGCCAGAGTGGGTTATAGAAACCTATCTTGAAAAAGGGGTAGAAGTTCTTCTAAGGAAGAAGCAGCTACATTACGATATACATGGCAATATTGCCAAAGAGCTTATTTTTGATAAGGCAGGTCAATTAGCTTATACAATTGATAAAGAATATAACGAACGTGGCGATATCATTTCTGAAACCAATCCACTTGGTCAAAAGGCAATATATGCGTACGACAACCATGGGAGGATGATTCATTCCACAAATTTTTCTCAAAGTATTTGTGAAGAGATTACCTATGATCCAAAAGGAAGGCCCTCTTCGATAAAGGAGATCCCAAGAGATGGAAATGCGCATATAAGTTTTAATAAATACGACCTCAAAGACCGCCTAGTACAAAAAATCGATCACTTCGGTCAAAGCACTCATTATTCATATCATCTTATTTGCGATAAGCCACTTACAATTGAAGAATCGCCAATTGCCGCAATTGATGGGACTATAAACAGAGTGACCACTAAAGCTTCTTACGATGCGTTGGGAAGGAAAACTGCCGAGACTGATCCCAACGGTAATCGCAAAACCTTTCGTTATAATGCTTACGGATCGATTACAGAAATCTGTTATCCCGATAATGGGATAGAGAGTTTTATTTATACTACTCAAGGTCTTCTTAAACGGCACAAAAGCCCAGATGGGTTGTCGACTCATTATGAGTATGACACGCTTGGTAACATCATCTCTAAAACATATTATTTTAATGAGGAGTCTCTTGCAAAAGAATCCTTTAAATATAAAGGAAGCCTGCTTCTTGAAACTAAGGATAAGGAAGAAAATGTCACTCAATATTCTTACGATGGATCTGGAAGAAAGATTAGACAAGAAAGATGTGGAAGGGTTAGTTCTTACTCATACAACTCCTTAGGCTATCTTCAAACTATGTGCGAAGAAAATGGAGAGCAATCTCTTTATACTGACTATCAAAGAGACGTCCTTGGGCGTATGCTTAAAAAAACATGCAAAGATGTTCAGGGTAATATTTTAGCCGCTACAAGTTATACTTATGATCCTGATGGCAACGTGCATACAGTTTCTCAAACGGTCAACGGCAATGAAGTATCTGATACTTACACGTACGACTCTTATGGAAGGGAAATATCCCATCAGGATAGATGTGGATTTATCACGACCACGCACTATGATGAAAAAGCCACTAACGAGATAGGGCAAACAGTTTTAAAAAAAACTGTGACTGATCCAAAAATGGTATCCAAAGAAGTTCTCTTTGATTCATTTAATAGAGTCGCTCAAGAGCAGACGTTTAATCAAGATGGGGCTATCGTTGCCGCTTTTAAGAGGTATTATGACCCTTGTGGTAGCTTATTATGGCATCAAGAGGATGTTTATTATGGCACACAACTAGTCGATACCAAGACGACCGGGTATACTTACGATCCATGCAACAGAGTTAAAAGTTCTACTCGTGCATATGGCACAAGAGATGCCAGAACTATCACTTATAGTTATACACCAGCTGGAAAGCTTTCTACCAAAATGCTGCCTAATGGGACAAGGTTGCAATATAAATACAATCCTTTTGGCTATATGAGCTCGCTCTCAAGCGATAAGAAACTTCACCATACCTTTAGGTATAATCGCCTTGGAGAGCTACTTTCTGCTATCGATCAGTTGAAAGACCAAGAAATTAAACGTACACTTGATGCTGAAGGAAATGTTCTTGTCGAACAATTTCCAGGTGAGCTTTCGATTAAAAAGAGTTACGATGCTTTTAATAGGCCCTTAGAAGTCACTTTCCCAGATAATAGCAAAGTGGCTTATACCTATGATCCTATCCATTGTAAAAGTGTGACAAGGAAGAATGCTTGTAATGAGTCTATCTATTCCCACACATATGATGCTTTTGACACAAGCGGCCATCTAAAACAAGAAAGTCTGATCAATAGCTTAGGCACAATCACCTACGAAATAGATCCAAATGGCAGAATGTCCTCGTTATCTTCGCCTTATCTCAATCAAAGATGCACTTTTGATGAGGTGGGAAACGTTACAGAACAATCGATAAATAGTAAGGCGGTCAAATTTTCTTATGATCCTCTTTCACAAATAACATCAGAAGAGGGCAGTACTTTTTCATTTGATTCGACATTTAATCGAATCTCACATAATGGGTCAGTGAGTCCTCATAATCATTTAGATGAGGTCATGTCAAAACAAAATGCGAAGTGTCAATATGATTTAAATGGGAATTTAATTCGAAAATCGACACCCGAATTTACGCAAGTGTTTAGATATGACCCACTAGATCGCTTGATTGAAGTGGAAAGTGACGGCAAGAGAATCTGTTATACCTATGACCCCTTGGGAAGAAAAATTGGAAAAGATATTTTAAGCCTTGAAGGGGAAGAGATTTTAGAGAGAGAACGTTACCTTTTCGATGGACAAAATGATGTGGGCACAGTCTCTTCAGATGGAAAGATTAACGCTTTACGCATTTTAGGCATTTCTCATCCAAAGGCTCCTAGAACTGTAGCTATGGAACTTCAAGGCAACCTTTTTGTGCCGCTTCTTGATGCTCAAGGAAATGTCCGATCGCTTGTGACCCCATCTAAGGATGTTGTTTCATACTCTTATTCAGCATTTGGAGAACAGTCTACTCCTCCCATCGATGTGCCTAACCCTTGGCAATATGCTTCCAAACGCTTTGATAAAGATACTTGCCTTGTTGACTTTGGCAAAAGACACTATGATCCGTTTTTATCCAGATGGACGACAACAGACCCGGCTGGCTTTATCGATAGCTACAACCTTTACCAATTCAATTTTAATAATCCCCTTCGTTACACGGATCTTGATGGACAGATAGCCATTGCTATTCCCTTGTTTACAATGGCTTTTGATTTTACAGTTAGCTGGATCACAACAGAAGTTTTAGTTGGATCAGTTATAGGTGGAGCTCTTATTGCTTATGAGGTGACTACAGCAAAAAGAGATGCTGAGCATCGCCAATTAAGCGCTTATAATGAGGCTGTTGCTGAAGAAAACATCAAAGAGAAAAAGAAAAAACGGGAAAAACCCCCTTATGATGGACAGGAGTTGGGATCTGACCCAACCAAATGTCCTGGAGAGGGATTTGAGTGGAAAGGTAATGGAGCTCCGGGAACAGGGAAAGGTAGTTGGTCTAAAGGAAAAGGTGAATGTAAAGAATCTTTATATCCGGATTTGAAGCATCCAGATCCTATAGGACCACATTGGGACTATAAAAGTTCACAAGGTGAGTGGAGATTAAAGTTGGATGGCACATGGGAGTCAAAATGATTACGAGATTATGTCGTTACGAATTAAACTTTGAACAAACTATGCCCTTCGTTAAGGATAGGCTAGAAAATGTAAATACACTTTGTTCAAAATTACTTAAGCAGGTGGAATTTAGAAAAGGGAGTTTTTTTACTTTATTAACAGAAGGCTCCCATTTGGAACATTTACATAAATTCGAATACTATATCTTGCCGCAAAATGAAGAAATCACATCGGCAGATGGCAGGAGTACCTATTCTGAAACTCCTAGCGTAGATAATGAATTAGCTACTCTCATAGGCGATAAGCTGCAGAGTAGGGATAAGGTGTGTATTTTTGATGATGTGGTGGACACATACGATCCAAACGATGACAATGGCCATCTGTTTGAAGAATGCGGGTATTTTATCGATAATGAAATTTACTTCATATTAACACCTACAACAGCCACACAAAAATTAATTAAAAATTGTATGTTTGCTTCGAGAGAAATTTGGCATTCGTTGTACGTTTTAGCTAGTTCGCCTTCTCACATAACTGGCAAAAGACTAGATGAGCAATATTTGGACGAACTCGTTTCCAATGTAGAATTGATGATGATAGGAGCTTATGACGGCGAATCTTATGTGTTTTGGGAGCCCAAAGAAGAGGTATGTTCATAAAAGATTAAGGTTGGTAAAACAGAAATTCGAGAGCAATCGGACACTGGCATAACGCAATGGAGATGCTATGGAAAGTAATGATAATCCATGGACATTAGTAACAATTGACGATCCATGTTTTGCGGTAGGTGAGAGTATAAAATGTCTTTTACAGAAGATTGTCAACCTGCTTGAATTCAACTTTGTAAGTTTAGACGATATTATTGGGTCAAGTGTAACGTGAAAAGAAGGGACCATTTTATTCCTACAAGAACAAGAGAAGGAAGTGATACCCATAGGAGATCTTTGGGAACCTCTTAATGGTGTAAATCAACTTGATTGGGGAGATTTTTTTCTTTTTAAACAGTACCCAAAAGATTGGGATAATCCAGAAGTTAGGCCGTATCCCTTTGTAATAACACAAGCAGAGGTAACGGTACGCGTAGTCGATAATCAATATTTTTATATTTATACGACCTTACAGACTCTTGTTGACATGATAAAAAGCGAGTATACTATTGAAAGTGTTAAAACCGCCCCATTAGAAAAGTTAGATTTTCCGGTGTAAGGGTCTGCTAAAAAAATCTAGATTATTTCCTGATGGAACATATGAATGGGTAGACCGATGAGAACAACAATAAAACATTTTCTAGAGTTCAATAAAACACTTCCGTTTTTTATATCGCACATTCGTTATGGAAGAACATTATCGCAGTCTATTATAAATGAAATGAATTTTCATGAGGGCTGCTTTTATACGATCCTTCCTGATAATGCTGTACTATCTCAATTATACGAATTTCGCTACGGGAGAATCATACCACCTACTCCTACTAATGAAACTGTATATCTTGACAAAGTAGGAGAATTTCATCCTATGGAAGTCTTAGCAATGGATACAGAATGTTCCGAATTTATTTATGATTTCTTAAGTGAAGATAAGGATAATTATGCAATATTAGAATATGCAATTGCTAAATCAAGTGATTATGACGGACCAATTGGAAATGTCAAAGTTATGTTTAACGGAAAAGAAGTTTATTATCTACTAGATCACACCGCAACAATGAATGAAATTTGGGGAGCATTAAGAAGTACCAGCATGTCCTGGCATTCTCTAATTATTCTTGGGAAGGGATTAAGACAGGTATCTGAAAAATTTGAAAGCAAAAATTGGAGTGCAATTGGTCAGGAAGCTATTTTTATTATCACTAGCGCTTATGATCAAGAGGCCTACATCTTTTGGGAAAAATGCGATTCTAAGTTGAATTAGGATTTCTATGACTGATTATAGAAAACAACAAGTTACATTAAAAACGTTCACTGTTGCCGATATAGATGATTTTATGGCAACTGACGACGAAGTGACAAAATATTTGACGTGGAATAGCTATACTTGCCGTAGCGAAGCTGAAAGTTTTTTTGCAAATGTGGTTGAGAAACACCCTTGAAGGATAGGAAAAACAATGGGGTCAGAAGTCTTTTCCCCGGGGAAAGACTTCTGACCCCATTGGCCCAATCGTCCA
>JABDAE010000100.1 GCA_013289325.1 Chlamydiota bacterium | reverse complement strand
GGTAGGGGATGCTGTTTTCGAGTATTCTTCTGTAGAGACCACTCTCCCTAAAATCGGGCAAGCGCTTGGGACTTCAGAGACGCTCTATGCACAAGCTTTTGAAGTTGTAGATCAGCAAGTATTACTCTGTGATTGTCCAGGATTTAATGATACTCGAGGAGGGCAATATGAGCTTTGCACCAACTTAAGCATCGATATGGCGATTGAAAAATGCGCAGTGGTAAAAGCGATTGTTTTAGTGGTTCCCGTCATCGCTTTTATTGGGGATAGGGGCAACAATATCGTAGAACTCATTTCCACAATTCAAGACCGTTTCCCCACGACTTTTAAAGTGGATAAGCCGCAGGATAGCCGAAGACTCTTTCTTCTCGTGACGAAAACCAATCAAGCACTTGCCTCACAAGTGGATGGGTTGAAACACGGGGCAAGATTTAGAGAGCATTTGGCTGAAACAGATGCAGCCATTACCAATCTTATGGAAAAGGGAATGACAGATGGGAATCAGGAACTAGAAGCCTATAAAATCAGAAGAAATATCTGGCAAACCATGGAAACCATGCGCAATGAGGGCCGAGTCAATTTTATTGATATTGAGGATACTGTAGAAAGAACAGAACTATTGAAAGCTTATTGCAATCCGTTTGGTGCTATTGATAAGGCCAACTATCGTCCAGCGATGGAAGGGCCTGGGATGAAGAGAAAGTTTGGTCAAGCGATTGAACTCTCCACACATACTTGGACTGAGCATATTTTCAAGAATTATTTTGATGTGATTCCTGAAAATATAAGACTTGCGCAGCACTCTTTGACTAGAAATGAAAATGCGATAAGAGATTTGCATACGGCAAAAGTAGATCGCAGCGCAAGGATTTCAACTCTTACAGAAGAAATTACAGGTCTTACTTCTTTTATCGCTGAACTAGAATTGAATAATGGAAATGACGTTGATCCGACCCTTTTGCAATCTCTTCAATCACAAGCATCAGAGCTTACGTCACAGCAAATTCAAGGTGAAGAGACAAATCTGGCGTCTGAACAAAGAAAACTTCAACGGTTGCAAAATGAATTAAGCAATGAAATGGACATAGTGACGAATATGACGGCTGAGATTACGGCTGTCACAAATGCAATTGCGGCTTTAGAGAGAGAAATTGCAGATCTTAAGGTGGGACACACCTTAGATCGTCTTTACAGCAGTTACCAGTATAAAAAAACCGATAACCTGGCTTTATACAATTGGAAACCAGGAGCCAGGGAAAAGTGTTTGACTGAAGTCAATGCGAGCAGTCGCGAGGATCTTGAAGATAAAGTATACGATGGGCCAGCAGGCGATTATGCGGGTCAAACAGCAAGTGTTGCAGTGATCGAAAGAAAATTTAAATTGGTCCCGGCAGATGCGGGTATGCAGAAATTATTTAAAGAGGCAACGTGGCAATCGAGTCAGCAGTTGGGGGATTATACGGCTTTAGTCGAAGGCGCAGGGTGTGTAATTGATGCTAAGAATGTCACGCCCGAAGGAACTAAAGTTGCCTACGGGTATTTACTTACATGGGATAAAAACGTGATGCCTTGGATTAAAATCAGCCACAAAGTGCCGAATACTGAATTCAATCGGGCCACGATTATTAATCGCAACGCAACTAAAGGGGCCAAAGAGCAGGAAAAAGCGACCCTAGAAGCAAGAAAAGAGAGGGTAGATGCAGAAGTGACCCGTCTTAATGGAAGTATTGCACAAGCTGAGCAAGATGTGAGACGAGTAGAAGAGGCGATTACAGCTTTGAAGAACACAAAAAAGACGCAAGAGGTTGCCGTTCTCATTGCGCAAAAGAAAGAGGAATTGGAAAGAAAGAGGGTAGAAAAGGTAAGGTTAGAAAATTCAAGGGAAATTGAGAATGCAATAGAAATCAAAGAGAGAGAGAGCCTACAGCTTAAGCAAGAGATTCTCGCATTGCAACTGAAGAGAAGAAACTACGCCATTATCATTAAAACTCAAGAAAAGACTCTTTCTCTGCTACTCGAATTTTCAGAGTTGATTGCAGGTCCTGTTAAAAAAGATGCTGTGGCAGAAGTGACAGCTGCTGCTGTCATTGCGTGTAAAGAATATATCGCAGCTTATAAGAAGTACCAGCCGCGGTTAGATGAGTGCCTAAAAGAGGATTTACCATTTTTAAAAGTGATTTAAAATAAAGAGGAGAGATTAGTTTCTCATGTCCTCACAACCATCAAGCTCAAGAGCCGTACAACTAGGGGAGGGTGCACATATCCTCCTATGTGCGTGCTTTTGAGCAGCTGAAGGCAAATTTAAGCGAGCTTGGCAATCCTCGTTTACAAAAGCTGCTTGTAAGAACGACACCTGCTGCAGTCCTTTCGTGTAGAGAATATATTGCAGCTTATCGCAAGTACCAACCAGCGTTGTAAGTGTCCCTAAGAGAAGATTTGCCATTTTAAGAAATCTATCCAAATTATGAGATCTATTTTATATTTAATTCTCTTTTGCATTGTTGTAAAATTTTAGCGATTCGATTTTCAGTGCAGTAAGCTAAAAATTGCCTGCATTCCTCAAAGACGTTGCGACTGACTGTTTTTGATTCTAGTGAGATTTTACTTTTTTTTGCCCCCCCATTTGATTGGCCAGATGTGACCATATGTGCAAACTTCATTAAAAGTTGAGCATCCCCAATTCTTGTGTGAATGACAACTGCTAAGTGCCTTTTTTGTAATTGTAGACCGTGCAATTCTTTTGTTTTATTATAGATTATTTCCTCCGTTTTGGGTTTGTTGTTTTTCGTCCAAAATTTATAATCTAATTCGATTTTAGTTTTTTCATTCAAGGTTTTTTCTAGCTCCGTTTTAGTATCAACTAACAACTGCTCTTTGGTCATTAACTCTCTTTGACGCTGCTTTAAGTGCCCAGTTTCTTCCCTGTGCTGGCGAATGTTATCACGTGCTTTTTTATCGTCTTCCCTGTGAATTTCTAATCCAATGAGTTTTTCATCCCTATCCGCATAAGCTTGGCTTAAAGCAGCTTCACATGTGATGAGCTCATTCTTAAGATTGGCTATTTGAGCTTCGTGATAAACAGTATTGGCAATATGATGCTTGATTTCCCATTGTGGGAAAGGGGGCTCGCCGTCCCATAATGTCCTAATATGATAAAGAACTTTTTTCCCCTCATCAGATGTGTTGCGCTTGATACTAAACACTTTTCGTCCTGTCACGGTGGCGATTACATTTCCTGTTTGACTAAAAGTTTCTTCCACACTCTCTTTAAAAGCATCCCTAATGGTAGGATCATTAGGCAATAGGCGAAATTCTCGATCAATGAGAGCTTCATGAAGGAGTGTTCCCCTATAATCTCTTTTGTTCACTTCACGTTGATTGTACCCATCATTTGATGTCGTTTTACTCAATTCTTTAAATGCTCGAGCTATAGCTTCTTGCCGAAGAGATACTAAACTCATGCGGTTTCTCTCAGTATCTCCATCGTAGCTTTCAAGAACAATGGTTTGCGACCCTTCGCTTAACTCACGAATTTGTGTCGATATTCTTTCACGCTCATCAATCAGACGGGCAATGTTTGCATTAATTGTATTGATAATTTCACTTGTTTTTGTGATTCGGCTAGTAATATCCCACACAATTTTTCCAAGCGTCGATAGTTCTTTATGGCGAGCCTGCAACTCTTGTTGCAGTGCTTGAATACGTAAAAGCCTTGCTTCTTCAGATGCGTCGTCAGTTCGCTTAAGAAGTTCTATGAGTTTCTTTTGCTCATCTTCACGGCTTTTTAGTAAAACTAACTTTTTTTCCCACTCTGCTTCTTTGTCTATTATTTTTCTCTTTTCTTCTTCAACTTGAGAGCCACACTTTTCAATCAAATGGGGCAAGTTCTCATATCTTTCTAAAAGCTCTTTTCTCCATGTGCTCGCATAAAGTGTGATGTTATCTGCAAATTTTTTCTGAGAATTTCCATTTTGCATGGCAGGTTCATAGTGAGAGGTATCAATTCCAGCATCGCATGAGCCCCAATAAGCGCTAAGTAAATTTCGTTTTAATACGTTATTCCCAATTTGGGCGACCACAAGCCTTCTAGCCACATGCATTTCCACAAGCAATTTCCAAACGTTTTGTTGGAACCTGTACCCGGATAAAAACAATTCCCTATCAGGCCCTAATCCTAAATTTGCCTCTTGCCTAGTAATCTCATCATTGATTTCTTTAAGAAATGCATTTGGTATATGACCATTTTTCATATTGTTTACGACTTCACCTTCATGGTGTGCGTCTTTGGTGACAATGATGTGGAGCCTATCTCTAACACTTGATCCCTTTTGAAAAATGTCTGGAAATCGCTCTTCGATCTCTTTAAACAACCGAATGAGTGGACTTGCGCGATCAGATAAAAATGTCCCCATTGGGACGACTAAGACAATGGCGCGAATGCTATTTGCCGACAGGACGGCCCTGTCCACACTTAAGTGAGTGCAGAGCTCAAAAGCAAGTCCCCTTGTTTCTTGAAGTCCAGGTAAGTCGACTAACAACATTGCAGGAACACCCGGGTGATCCGGTGCTATAGGAAACCCAGGGTGGGGAAATCCTTGCGCATAGAGTGTTTCAGATGTGCCAAGTGATTGACCAATACGAGGAAATCTGCTATCTTCTCTCGGATGCCTTAAGATGCTCTGTCCAATTCCGTTGATGTCACTAGCAAGTTTTGCACCGAGAAGATCACACACAACAGTACTTTTTCCAGCGCCGGTATTTCCCATGAAAATGACCACATCTTTATTCTCAATTTGCAAACGATGTTCTTCTGATTTGCTTAAGAGTTCCATTAACTTCAAAACGAAAATGGCCTTATCTTTTTCTACAAACTTCACATAGTTTGCCTCTTCCACCACTTGCCTAAGAACTTCTTCCTCCCGTCGATTTTCGTTGAGTTGATTGTAGTAGATGCTAGATATCAGTTTGAGCTTTTCTTTAATGCGGTTTTGCTTTTTAAGCAAATCTAGGTTAACAGTCACAAGTTTTGTTTGAATGAAACTTTCAATCAATTCTTGAAGAAGGACAACATCTTCGATGAGCCATTGACGCAATTCTTCAAGATTTCTCTCGACATCCAAACGCGCATTTCTTTGATTTTGTGCCTCATCGTAACGCGGCTCTCGAATTTGCATTTTCTGATCAATGTTTGCAGAAGTAATCTCCTCTTCCTTTCTCGCATTTTTTTGGCACGTAAGGCGCATGCGCGCATTAAACTCTTCCTCAGATTGAGTTGCCACAATCACGCGATTATTGGGAATATCTTTTAGTTCGATGCTTTGAATGGCTAAATGTTTATTTCTAGATACAGTGAGCAAATATTGGGGAGTACCTGCTTGATCATCAAGCCGATAAGTGATGATTTTGTTAATATTAAAAAAACCCGTAGTACGTGCAGTTGCAGCTTCCCCTTTACATTGCATTTTAGAAGAATTATTCAAAAAAACATTTTTGTTTCTATCGTATAATTTGAATAAGTCCCCAGAAAAGACCCAAGCATTTTGGAGGGCTTCCAATAACCCATATTCAGAATTTTTGATAATTTGGATCGTGCAATCTGGGCAAATGCGCACTTGAACGTTATCCCCATCAGCTGAGACGTCAAGAGTAAATAGTAAGCTGTTATCTTCTTCTTTGATGGCCTCCTTGATGGCACCAGAGTAAACGGATTCTTGAATATATAATTGTTTGCCTTTAAAATGATCAGCTCCTTTTGCGAGCATTTGTTTAAAGCTTTCTTCTTTATGTCGAATATTCACTATCTGAGAGCCTAAAGTGGGCCAGTCATAATCTACACTACAATCGGGATTTCTTGCTTTCCACCCTTTTTTTAAACGGGTGTCGAATGCTTCATCAGGCTTAAAACCTTCATTGGCTTGTTTCAGAAAGTTTGTCGCAACTGCTAGGAAACTTGAAGGTTTCAATTCAATTGTCTTTAGGATCTCTTCTAACATCGAGTTTTCTAGATTCATCACCTCAGGTAATTGGAAAAAAAAGTCAAGTTCAGGCCAACATACCATTTGACGAGGGGGCAACGCGATTAAATCTGCTAGGTCTTTGTTAATTTCACGAAGAACGTCTACCGATGAACCACTCCTTTTGTAATGGTCGATTAGTTTGGCATTAAACGCATTTAGACACTGTAAGGTGTCTTTTGGAAATTGACCTTTAAGGGGTAATCCATGAGCACCATCCACAAAAGCTCGCAATAGGTTCTTAACTTTTTCTAACAGGTGTGGATTTACAATTATTTCAAGATGCTGTCTCATCATGAATTTTGTATCATTGTAGCTTGAGCCATTCTCTGAAGAAACTGCCCCTTTTCCTTCTATGACTGGCATGGGACTGCCTCCCTTAAGAGCCGGACGCACACATACTGCTTCACATTGACCATTTGAGTCTTTTATGGGCAACCAATATGTATTTGCTAGAAACTTTGCTAACTTTTCGCTCCCTTGCCCTATGAGTTCTTTGGATATCCCCTTAACCGGCAAATCCTTTGCGGTCACTAGAGCTAACCTGTTGAACACGGTGACAGATGCCCTCATTCCCTTCTGCTGGCAGTGGTACAGGGAAATTACATGGTCGCCAAGTAAACTTTTGCGATGACCCAAGCATTTCGGGTTAACGTTTTCCTGTTTTTGTCTCAATTGAGTTGTAGAACTTGTAAGGGGCTGTACATTACCTGAAAACATAAAGTATTCCTTTTTTAGCTGCACTTCAATATAACTTATTTGAAGAAAATGTCAATTTGCTCTTTTCACTTTAACTTATACCGAAAGTATTTCAAAAAAAAATTTGCTGAATACTTTTTTATTTTCTACAATACTTTCGATATAATCCTCAACAAGAAGGAGTGCATGTAAATGGCGACTCAATCAAAAGGTGTTTTCTATTATTCAGATTCGATAAATTCAACAGTCTTTTATCCTACCCGGACAAAAAATCGAAGAGGCCCCCATCTTCAAATTATCCTGGATAAGACAAAAAAGTTATCTGCCATTTTGACAAAAGGCAACCAGTCATGTGTGATTACAAAGGAATGGATCCAAGGTGTCGCTGAAAGGGTGACACCAGAGACGTTACCAATCTTTCTTAAAGGCACGTACGTGTTGCTCTCTTCCACTATTGGAGGGGGACATGTGATCCGCATTCAGCGAAGACTTCCAGGGGGCGATCCATATTCTGAAAAACGGCGCATGATAGAAGAACATATCCGTTTAATTGTGAACCCATACGTGCTTGTCATAATTAAAGACGTGTTAAATAGCTATACGGATGGTCTTGCAGGTTTAGTGTTACATGAGTCTCTTCCTCAAGATACAAGAGATTGCTTGACGGCTTTTAGCAACGCCATGATAGAGAAATATAATAGCCAAGGGTACAGTCTAGAGTGTTTGGCGCAAATAGGAAATGATTTAAATGAGCTGATTGCTGCCATCCCGGAGGTTAAGAAACCATGGAAGGAGCTTGACTTCTTCTATCGACTTCCAGCAGTAAAAAAGCTGCTTAACAAGGATCTACAGATACTTTGGAAAATGATTGAACGAGACGAAGATATCGAAGTCGAGGTGATTAAGATGCTTTCGGACTATGTACAAGGATTTAATTGCAAGGATTTCGATAAAGAGGTTATAGCCCTTTGGAAGGAAGAAAACCCAAATAATTCTACTAAATACAACTTGGGTACACTTACGTCTCAAATTAAAATAAAAAACCCAAGAGATGAGTCTTTTAAAGATATGATAACTAAAGGTGCTTTCTATTTTCTCGATAAACAGATCATTATTCAAGAGAGTCAACTAGGTCAAGGAAAGATTGTAGAAGCCTATTTTGAAGACGAAAAGGGAAACAAGTCCAAAGAGTGGAACGCTTTTTTGCAGCAAACTTTAGTTTTGCTCTTAGATCTACAATCATTAGGTCAGCCAGTCAAAATTAGAATTACACCTGATTGGACTGTCCAATCGATTGCAACAATAGCTAACTACGGGCTTTTGGAAGCAATACAAGGGGATTTAATCAAGGATTATGAGCGTTGTTCAATCCTTGACCAATGGAATCAATTGGACTTTAGCAAAGTCACTTACGTTAAAAAGATTTTGAAAGATAAATATGAAGTGATTTTTTGTGATAAAGAACAAAAAGCCACCCACGTATTGCATGTGACGCACAAAATTTTTGGAGCATCCAATAATGAAAAAGTGACACTTTCGCTCTCTGGTGGGACCTTAATTTCTGAAGAGGGGGATTTTCACGCCTTTAATCAGCGTTTCCGCTTATGCAAAACAAAAGAGACGATTGAAGAGGGAATCAATTCGCAGACAATTGATCAAAAGATTCAGCTGATAGCGCCACGTATAGATGAAAATCAAATCTACCGTGAAACATACCTTCTAATCGATCAACTTTTTAAAGAATTAAGAGATTTAATCGGAAAAAATCCTGAGCTTTTATCTAGTCTCATCACCAGCTTTGTGGATTCCGGATTAAAGAGGGTTAATATTGCCCTTGTGACTGACAAGGTAATAAAAGATAAGCTGCGAAAAACTTCAGACCTTTTCACCGCTAAAATGAATGATCCCAAAACGCAAGAAGATATTCTCGTGAAAGTTGTGCAAGAGGTTAATTATTCAAGGTTTGTGAAGATCGAAAATGGGGTCTTTTTAGCAAGTCTCATGGAGCTCTTAAAAGAAGCCGACCATCATCTGGAAAATATAAAAAATAAAGATGGGATTTTATTTATGGGCTATACAGGAAGTGGCAAAAGTACTTTAGTTTGTGATTTACTGGACGTTGAACTGGAGCGCGATATCAATGCGGTCGGAGAACAAGTCTGGAAAGTATCCCCGGAAGTGATTGGCGCTCCCAAAATCGGGCAATCTTTGGGAACGTCAGAAACATTATATGCTCAAGGATTTCCTTATAAAGCCGAGGGGAAACCTGAAGTGCATATCGTCGATATGCCAGGTCTTGGCGAGACGCGTGGGCTTCAATATGAGGTGTGTAGTTACATAAGTGTCGATCAAACAATCGAGAATATGAGAGATATAAAAGGGATTGTCCTTGTAGTCCCCATGGAGATATTCCTATCAGACCGCGCTAATCGTTTAATTCTGTTTATGAAAGAAATAGGTTCTCGTTTCCCTCAAATCTTTACAAAAGGTTCTGAAACAAGAACATGCATCCACATTGCTGTGACAAAGATATCGCATCACAAGCTACAAGCTAAAATGTTAGAAAATGGGTCACTCGTTAAAGAATTACTTAATGGGGTCAATGAAGAGATCAACAGACAAAAAGCGCAGATTGGGCAAGGGGTAGATTCTGAAGTCTTGCTTAGTGGATTGTTATTTCAACAACAGGTTTGGGAACTTCTTAATGAAATGCACAATAATCTTCGCTTAAGAGTGACGAAAATCAATGAAAACGTCATCAAACAAGAGCTAAGAGAAGCTTATTATGGGGGTAATGGATCTGTCGATAAAACCCAATACTGTCCAGCTATGGAAAGGGAGGATTTGCAGAAGCAATTTGCAAATAGCCTTACACATTTTGCAAGAGCTTGGCGAGAGCAAATTTTAGAAAACTATGTGAAGCTTCTTCCAAAAAAGATTAAAGTCAATGAAGACAAAATCGCAGTAATGATAGAGGAGCTGAATAAATGGGATGATGCACAAACGACTTCTACAGCAAGAGAAAAAAACCACAAGGATTTTGGTTCAAATGCAAAAAATAGTGACGTCGCTCTCAAAATCATAGAGGGAGGCATGCCAAGATTCATGGATAGTCGCAATCTAGCAAAGCAGCAATTAGATAAAGTTAAAGCTTCTTGTCAAGAGCGATGTGATGAGATAGAAGAAGATATCAAACAAAATCAACGCAAAATCATTCAGGTTAAAGAAGCAATTGTCTTATTAAACCAAAGGAAACATGAAAAAGCAGAAAAAGTCATTGAATGTCGAGATCTTAATATTACCTTCAATTGGGTTGAATCTGACGATCAAAGCTTTGTTGACAAATGCTTGAGTAAGTTGATTGGTCAAGAATGCGGTCATTATGATTTACAAGTACAGGAAGTAAAAACCCATGTTTCTTATCTTGATTATAATCAAGCGGAGCTAAGGAATGAAATAAATGCCTGTAATGGAATGATTGATAAGCTGCATGAAGACATCGAACGGTTACAAGGCGAAATGAGCACAAATAGAGCAGATTTAGCAAACGCTACGCAAAACATTCTTAATCACGATAAAGAAACGCAGCGCCTCATTGCCATGCATAAGCAGGTAGAACTGGAGCAGATGCTTAAAAATTGTCATGATGAGATCGCAAAACTTAAGATGGAAAAACGGGACCTTGCAATCGTCATAAAAACTAAGATAGATACTGCAAGGCATCTTGTGAAACTTGCCAAGAAAATTCTCAGGAACAAAGACTTGCCAAATCAAGGAGCCGCACTTGTATTAAACGCAAGCTCTGTTAGCGACAATGTCTTTGAAGAATGTAGAAATTTTTTACAATTTTGCACTGAAGAGTTCTTGACTGA
>JABDAE010000099.1:10561-10984 GCA_013289325.1 Chlamydiota bacterium | reverse complement strand
GAACACCCAAGAGCTGATGAATTTTCGCAAGAAGACCTCGATGGTCTTTCAGAATCCCTTTTCATCGCTCAACCCTCGAAAAACAATCTTTGATAGTATAGGAGAGGGGCTTTTTTATCATGGGATCGTCAAGACAAGGGAGGAGCAAAAGGACCTTGTGGAAGAAATTTTAAAGCGCGTTGGGCTTTTGCCACAGGCGATGTGGCGCTATCCGCATGAATTTTCTGGCGGGCAGCAGCAGCGCATTTGCATTGGAAGGGCGATCTCATTAAAACCTAAGGTTATGGTATGCGATGAAGCCGTATCAGCTCTTGATGTCTCTGTCCAAGCTCAAATTTTAAATTTGCTACAAGATCTGCAGCAAAGCGACTCTCTTAGTTATCTTTTCATCTCACACGATCTTTCATTAATCCAACACATTTG
>JABDAE010000099.1:0-10461 GCA_013289325.1 Chlamydiota bacterium | reverse complement strand
GCTCAAATTTTAAATTTGCTACAAGATCTGCAGCAAAGCGACTCTCTTAGTTATCTTTTCATCTCACACGATCTTTCATTAATCCAACACATTTGCGACCGTGTCATCGTCTTATACCTTGGCAAGGTGATGGAAGAGGCCTCGGTGAAAGAGCTTTTTACAAATCCAAAGCACCCTTATACGCAAGCGCTTTTATCGGCCATTCCCAAAAACCATCCAAAAGAGAAAAAGGAAAGACTCATTTTAAAGGGAGAGATCCCATCTCCATTAAATCCCCCATCGGGGTGTCCATTTAGAACGCGTTGCCCCTATGCCCAAAAGATTTGCGAAGAGACGCCTCCTAAGCGCACGCTGATCGATTCATCCACAGGGCTTCCCTCCCATAGCTATCACTGCATCTTAGATTAGTTGACTCAGACACACCCAAGAAATTTTTGATTTATTTAGCAATACGTTGCTTGACTCTCATGTATACGTCATTCCTTATAATGGGCGTATCCTTTAAATCAAGATGACCTTAAATCACCCTACTTGCCAAAGTGTATAGAGGAATATAGATTTTTTTCAGGAAATACTGACAACTGAGATAAATATATTTCAAAGGAAGACATTAGTTACTCCGTTGAATTTTCGTTTTAAGCTAAAGGAGATCAAAGAGATTGTCTGAATAAAATTGAAAGTTGCGACCGAGGATAAAATTGAGATGGCTTGCGCAAAGGGAACTAAAGCTAATCGAACTGTATATTAGATGCTAGATCAGCAAGCGTAGTTCCTTTTGGTAAGGAGCAACCACCTCGTAAAAGTGCTCTATTGACAGAGCCCCAACTTATACCTTTATGGAGACCATTTGCAAACTCTATCTTTATGCTGTTAGATACTAAAGGTCGCTTGCCGTATTTCTTAAGATATTGTCGGACCCAGTCTTTAACTAATTCCAGAGGTATCAGAGCTGGAGGACGATTTGAATCTCTAATTCCCAACTCTTTCTCTATTAGTTTTGCTAACGAAGATCCTCCAGGTAATGTTTTATCTCCTATCTCTAAGCGCCTATTAAGGGCACTCCAGGTTAAATTTTCGTGACCCTCGACTAGTCCAGTTTTACAATTAGGCTTCCTGTCATATTTTGCGATATATTTCTTTATAAGATCTAAAATAGATTCTTCTGTTAGTCTGGGACCATATTCTTGTCGTTTCAGTCCAAAACGTTTCTCAATAAGTTGGGACAGTGAAGACCCTTTTGGAAGCCCTCTCCCTCCATTACGCAAAGCAGCACTTACGCAAAGCCAACTATCTCCTTCATATGCCCCATCAGCAAATTCTATTATTCCGCTTTGTTGGGTAGGTTTTTTTCCATATTTAACAATGAACTGTTTAATCCAGAAGCAAATCAAGTCTTCCGAAAGAGAAACGGAATTGCATTTTTGTTTCTTGACTGCTAATCTATTTTCAATAAATGAAGATAATGAGGTTCCTCCTGAAAGCCCTCTTCCCCCATTGCGGAGAGCGGCACTGATGCTCACCCAGGTTTCTCCTTGATATGCTTCTGTTGCAAACTCAATTACACCATCTTTTTTAGGAGAAGGCTTTCGCCCATGCTTGGTCATAAATTGTGTAATCCATGAGAAGATCAAATCTTCTGAAAGAAGTGTAGGGTTAGCTTTCCTTTGCGCTATTCCAAAATTTTCCTTAATGAAAGCAGCTAAGCTAGAATTGCAAGGCAATCCCCTAAGACCTTCCATTAGCGCAACGTCAATGTTTCTCCAAGTTATCCCCTGGAGATTTCCTATAGTAAATTCAACTACTCCGCTTGTACGAGATGGTTTTTTTTCATATTTTTCGATGTATTTCTGGATCCATGAAGTGAGATCTTCCTTAGAAAGAGGTGCTTTGTTCGTAGCAGAGCATTTACCCACAATTTTAAGCCGTAAAGAATCACTAAATGCAGCGTCTATTGAAATAGGTAAGTCAATCGTGATTTTGCTTAGTTTTGGAGGCTTTTTATAAGTTCTTTTTCCAAGTTCTAAGCGAAGGTTGTCAAGTTGCTCAGCTAAAATATCATCATGTGCTCTTAAGGCATTTAAAACTTTCCAGATGGGTTTGAAGCATGACTCTTCTAAGCTAATCTCTGGTTCTTCATTGGTATCAATAAAGACAGGCAGGATTATCAATCCTTTTTTCTTGTTTGGAGCTTTCCTGATAGCTCTTCCAACTGCCTGAACAATCTCTATCTCTGAACCTTTGGGGTCAATGAAAGCCACTCCATCAAGCGTGGGAACATCTACTCCTTCGGATAGGCACCTTACATTCGCTAACACACCAGAATACCCATTTTCTAAACTTTCAAAAATCTTTAAAATGGATTTTCTTTTGCTTTGCTGCATTTCACCAAGGATTATCCCATAAAATCCTATGGTAGGCTGCTGATCTGGAGAAACTAAATCAAGCACTTTAGGAAAAGTATTAATAAAGTCATGTGCAGTACTTTTCCTATTATGAAAAGTGATAATGCGCTGAAGATCATAGTCTTTGATTGCTTTTGATACTAAAAGCTGGCTTGCGATAGTCCTTGCATCAGTTTCATGATTGTCTACCGCAATGAAGCGGCCTTTTTCTACATACTCACGATATGTTGCGTTATCCATAACAGAGATTAACACTTCGTAATCACTCAGTAGCTCTTGTTAGATTGCTGCGGAAAAAGAAAGTTTGTGCACAACTGGACCGAATTTTTTATCATCATCCATTGATAGGATTTCATATTCAAGTTCTTTGGCCTTAGTCTTCACGTGATCTGAAAAGATTTTTGGTGTGGCAGTCATGAATAGTTTGCGACGTGTTTTTATTGCATCTAGTTCAAAAATCGTAGCGAAATCATTCTTGGAAGCCCCAGCGCAACGATGAGCCTCATCAGCCACTGTTAGGTCAAATATTAAACTTTCATCCAGAGCGCAAACTTTTTTGATAACAGGAGAGGAATGATAAGTAGAAAAAATTACCTTCGGAACACCTTTTGTTGAAGAGAAATAGCCTAGAATTTCTTCTGGACTAGTTGTAGTCGGAAACCCAAGTTCAAACAGACTTGTAATCATTTGATCTTTTTCATTGACTGTAGGATCTGAACAAACAAAAATTGGAATGAATTTAGTGGTAGCATTTGCAACCCATTCTTGATAAAGCTGAGAAACTAAAGAGATTGATGGAACCAACACTAATGTATTTTGGCTTTTGAGCCGCTCCGATAGCCAGAGTCCAACAAGAGTTTTTCCTGTTCCACAAGCCATATGGAGTTGTCCCAAATCATGATATTTAAAAGCTTCTAAGATGTCTGAAATCGCTTTTTCTTGATGAGGCCTGGGGGTCTTAGGAGTAGGATTGTGAGAACCGCAAGGTTGAAGAAGGTCTTCTAAGGAAGTAGGCCATTCTAAAGCTGACATCTGTAAGTTTTCTATAGAACATACTCCAACCTGCTTCTCTTGCCCCACAATTACCTCACGAGCATTATCCCCCAAACGGTCAGTGGTACAGATCAATAGTCGATATGCAATGCTTGCTCTTGATGATTCACTAAGGAATTTATCTAAGTCTTCTTTTGTGACGTAGTATTGCTTATCATAGCATTTAGCCTGGATAGCCCAAAATTCGCCCTTATGAGTTTCTGCAATTAAATCGATCCCTTTGTCTCTACCCCAGTTTCCAGGCCAATCTTTCCAAAGCCAAACTTTTTTCAATTGAGAAGCATAGATCGGGTCGTTTTCTAAAAACCACTTACAATAAACCTCAAAAATTTTACCCCTTTCAACTTGAGGAATATTAGTTAACTGTTTAATAAAATCGATAATATTTGACATTGTTTATATAAATTTGTTGATAAATGAGTTTTTATGTGAATATAAAAATTGACTAAATTGTCAAGTGTACATTTATGATTAAAATCACCTTTAGTATTCGGATCTTTACAGAGATTAATTTATCGCCTATCAACGAGAGTAAGTCATTAAAGTAGTTGATCCGACATACCCAAGAAATTTCATAAACCTTAAAGTTCTCTTTACAAAACTTGAATGAGTATACAGGATAACCATCAAAACGTCAAACCATTAAACATTTGTAATAGTTTGACTTTTTTGAAAGTCAATGGCAATCTCATGCACTTATCTAAATTGAGTTGAAGGAAGATTATGCGCACTAAAGAAATTGACACACCCAAAAAGGCGAAGACTACTGTTTATATGAACCTGGAAGAAGAAACTCTTTTGAATGAGCTGTTCATTAAACGCTTAAGAGAGCGCAAAAAAACAGACAAATCGGCTCTTTTTTGTGAAGGAATTCGTCTCCTCTATGACAAAGAAATTGCTCTCTCTGATCATCAATAAGGACCTTATATGACCATAAAAAAAATCGAAACGCTGGATCCCAAAAGCTATGGCAATTTTCTCCAACAGCTTAAAGATGACATTCAAGAGACTCAGCTAAAAGCGGCATTATCCGTTACAAAGGAGCTCACCCTACTCTATTGGCGTACGGGTAAAATGCTTTTGGAAAAAGTTAATAAGGAAGGTTGGGGAGCAAAGACGCTTGAGCGTCTTGCCAAAGATTTAAAAGATGAGTTTCCCAATGTCTCAGGATTTTCTGTCCGCAATCTTCAATACATGAGAAAATTTGCGGTTTCCTATTCTAACCATGATTGCGCAGCAGCTGCTGCGCAAATTCCGTGGGGCCATAATATGATCATATTGGATAAGTTACAAGATCACGATCAACAAAGATGGTACATACAACAGACGATTGAAAATGGTTGGAGCCGTAGCATGCTTGAAATGTGGATTGAGTCGGACCTTTATAAGCGTCAAGGAAAAGCTATTACCAACTTCAAGCAAACGCTCCCAATCCCACAATCAGATTTAGCGGGACAGGCTCTTAAAGATCCATATAATTTTTCATTTCTCGCTTTAGATAAAAAGCATCGAGAAAGTGAGCTTGAGCAAGGGCTTATGGACCACATCCAAAAATTTTTACTTGAATTAGGTGATGGTTTTGCTTTTGTTGGTAGACAATATAAGATCGAAGTGGAAGGTGAAGATCATTTGATTGATTTACTATTTTATCATTTAAAATTGCGGTGTTATTTTGTGATCGAACTGAAAGTCACTGCTTTTGATCCTCGAGATACCGGACAGATGAATTTTTATTTATCCGCCGTCGATGACCTCTTGCGCCATCCTGGAGATAATCCATCTATAGGTATTCTATTATGTAAGAAAAAAAACAAAGTTAAAGCTGAATATGCCTTGCGAAGATGCACGAGTCCCATAAGCGTGACTAGCTATGAAACTCAGATTGTAAAGAGTCTTCCACAAGAGCTTAAAGCGAGCCTACCAACAATTGAAGAAATAGAAAGTGAATTATCGAAAGACTAAGTTGTTAATATACATATTTTCAATGGATAAGGTCGAATGATTACCAGCGATTTCGATACCGCAGACGATGTCATTACTTATTTAAGTTCTCAAGAGGGTTCTTGCTTTTTTCGAGGACAAGCACCGGAGAATCGGTTACTCAATTGCACTTTGGCAAGAGGTGCGCAGAGAAACTAAATATTTGCCGTCAAATTATATCCCAATCAAACCACTGTCCGAATGGACAGTATTTAATCTATGTGGATATCACATAGATTTTTGTGAAAAGTGGTTTAATTATGAAGGTGTCTTTAGTCCAGATGGAGGAGACCCGGTGTTTGAATTGATTCGCCATCTACAGCAGGAGCCTGAAAAACCTAAGATAAAAGGATTTATTGTAGCTAAACACCCAACCCCTGCTCTAGAGTTTTCCAAAAGCCATCTAACAGCCTTATATTTTGCTTCAAGAAAAGATGAATCCGATGGGGCAGTATTTCTTATCAAGCACCACAATCTTGAGGTTCATCAATCCTTTGAAAAGGCACTTTTAGAAATGGCACAAACAGGTAAATCTACCCCTTGTTTAATTGATCCACTCGTGCAGATCAACGACGTAGAACAATTGAAAATAAAGAGACAAAAACCAGTTTATATTTTTCAACGAGATTTACGTTTCTCAATAGCTCACTATCTGCCTATTCAAAAGGTGATTATTAAGAAAAAATGGCATGACAAGGTGAGATCCTTTTTGGTAAGAAGTGGGATATCTGAGGATTTCATTTATGGTAGGGAATTAGATATTGACTCCCAATGATCGATTGTGGTTCGCATGTACATGAGGGGCAATATCATGAAACTTTGTAGCCGGAATAAGCAATATGGCGCTATCCGCATGAATTTTCGGGCGGGCAGCAGCAACGCATTTGCATTGGAAGGGCGATCTCATTAAAACCTAAGGTTATGGTATGCGATGAAGCCGTATCAGCTCTTGATGTCTCTGTCCAGGCTCAAATTTTAAATTTGCTACAAGATCTGCAGCAAAGCGACTCTCTTAGTTATCTTTTCATCTCACACGATCTTTCATTAATCCAACACATTTGCGACCGTGTCATCGTCTTATACCTTGGCAAGGTGATGGAAGAGGCCTCGGTGAAAGAGCTTTTTACAAATCCAAAGCACCCTTATACACAAGCGCTTTTATCGGCCATTCGGATAAGCTCAAAGCTATAAGTATAGGAAGAATAAGGGGGGTATAATAACCGGTTTTTTACTGGCACGAGTTGCCTCTTCTAAACGCTGCTAGATGAAAAGCTCTTTTTTTTACAGACTTTCTTGGCAGTCTTTGTGCAAGCCTTCACGACAACAAGATTTGGAGGCAAGCGCATTGTAAAACTCGGATACTTTTGTAAAGCCATCTTTCAAACTTGGGGAAATGCCGCATTCAATAGCCATTTTTTCAAAAGGCTTTTGCCAGCTTACTGGTGGTTCGGGCAAGATTTCTGGTAACAGATGCGTATTTCGTGCTCTAAAAACCCTGTGCAGAGAACTCTGGAAGGCTTCAAGCACTTGATTATTGGACTTCAAAAGTAGTATCAGATCAAGTAGTATCAGATCAATAAGATCTTTCGTACGCGTGTTGATTTGTGGACGAGGAAGGGTATAGGAATGCAGCTTCTCAGCAAATTGTTGCTCTATGGAAATCATATGAATAATTGGTGCTGGGATGCCGCAAAACTCAAGCCGATTTGCTCCAGGTACTTTCTCTATGCCATCAATGAGGAAATCGCCTCCCACATCTAGATCAAATTCAACGAAAAGTAGGTTGTCAATGACTGTGGAGACTTTATGTCGCGATCCGCCATAAGGTGCATTTTCTATATCACTCTGAGGTTGGCCTATTTGATAGGTGAAATGATCGTTTAAATTGACGCGAGCAAGTATTTGTAGCTCTTGCAAAATCAATTCGCTCATTGGCTCCTTTGCATTGCTAAGACGTTTAAAGCAGGTTAAATCCATGTCCTTCGTGGCGCGCGCATGGGCGATGCGCAATTCCATAGCATAGCCTCCCTTTAAGAAATAAGATGATGGCTCTTGAGTAAAAATCCTTGCTAAAAGCCGGTCAAACGCAACTTTTCGACGAAGCCGTTGAATGTTTTCACCCGTTTTGGTGGAAATATCTCGAAGATTTGATTCCAAGTGCTTGCGAAAATTTGCGGCAGTTTTAAAGCTTGTGTTCATTAGCTTGTCCTAAAGTTGATAATACTGAAAGAATGGAATGAGGTCCATGAAAGTAGACGTTTCTTAATCCCAACGTGGGGTCATAACCGGCAACATCTTGAGCGATTGCGATGCCAACGAGAATAGGATTGTTATTTGAGAATTTCCAAAGTCCAGTACCACTCAGTCCTTCAAATGAATCAATGACCTTCCTCCGTAAATTCCTCATGTCATACGTATGATTGCTCACAGGGCATATGATGTAATCGACATCGGGCAATTGGCAATAGCTAGAAGCAACAAATGCATAAGGGCCTAGATGCAATTGCAATGTCTTTCCATTATCAGAATAAATTGGCTCAATGCCGCCTAGCGATATGAGAGCATCCTGTAGCGAAATACTCTGTGACTCTTCTGGTATTTTGTAGAAAGCTTTGTAAATTTTCAGCGTATCAATAATTACTTGTGTAGGAATGACGATAGCTAAATCTTTTGGTTTATATGTAAGAACATCACCCAGCATTCCGCCATCAAAATCTAGATCCCATTCAATTACTGTGAAATTTTTGGCTGATTGAATGGGGTATTCTCTTCGAATGTTGTCAAATCTCAGCAGCAGTCTAACAGACTTCGCTTTTCGAAGAGCTCTACCTACATGTGCTGCAGTAAGTAGAAAGTATTGCGATTTATGTTGGCACAGAACCGCTGTTCCAAATCCCTGATCCTCTAACAAAAGTCCAATCGTATATGGTTCCACTATTCGTCCAAAATCTACTAATTGTGTATTTGCTCGAGTCCATACATCATCGATTGCTTTAGCTATTATTTCACGCATTTGCTGTGAATCTGTGAATTTCTGGAGTCGTTCCATCTCCTGAATGGTTGCAAGCCCCTTAATCAAAGACTTTTGGATTGCAAGATCGAGAATCGCAAGTTCAATTTGCTCATATTGAGTTGTGCCTTCTAGAATTACATCGGCTAATGTGCGAAGCGGTGTGGTAACGCGGTATCCTTGCCTATTCTCTATATCGGATTGTGGAATCGCGTCTATGAAGTGTAAACAAATATTATTTGGAATTTTTTTACTTTTCCTAAAGCTTCGAGGCACAGACATGTGGAGTTTGGCTGAAGCTACATCACTGAGTTCATGAATCTCGAGCCCAGTTTCATGAGACCAAACACCTTGAGGGTTGCCTTGCTTATCAGCACTCCAGAGTGTCCAAAGAGCAAGCTCTGAGCGTAAAGTGTATGGGTAATTTGCAAGCCGATAAATACCCCACAGCTCTTCTTTGCACCATTTTCCTGACTTTAATTTGCGGTGAAAATTCGCTCTAGAAAAGCCGCACTCTTCCGCTTGTCGGCTTGTAAAGTAACCTTGTTGGCTCTCGGCGATTTGAAAGAGTCTATTTTCCTTATCCATACATAAATGTTATCAAAAGCATAATATTTATGCAAATGCATCTCCTATTTTCACAAATGCTATTCTTTTGATAACTTTTATGTATGCTTTATACGCTATTGGTCCTACATCAAATCATATGGAATAATATACTTCAGCATATATTGAATAACAAATCCGAAAAGATCACAAAAATTTTATGTGATAATGGTGCACGCATTGAGAAAATCGGTGAAAAAATTGACAGTAGTGGAGGTGATCTTCAAGTCATATGCCCAAGTCACTTCAATTGGATGGAACCATTTGCGCTTGCACTTTAGCGCAGAAAGAGGGCCTTTGGTGTGCAAGAATACCCTTCTTCTGACTTCTTCCTTCTACCCGCAGTTCGTTATTGCATATGCAGCAATCACCCATGTGGCCAATATCATTGGCTACAGGGAACATCACAGCAGGATCTCGTGTTAATGATAGGGGGGATGTGTGGGAAGCCATTCAATGTTCCTTTTAATGTTCCTTAGAGTTCGTTTTTAACCACTCTTGTGCAGGTGAATATCCCAATATTGCCATTTTCTGGAAAAATGCCTCGTTATTTAATTCGGACAAACGATCGTAAAGCATTGTGGCGCTAGCTTGTAGAGTTTCCAACTGTGCGTACAATTGTAGCGATTCCGACGAACCTTCGATCAGCTGGTCCACCACTTCACGAAATGTCTTCTTTCCTTGGAAAAATTCATCGTTATTTGCTTCGGAGATACGAGCACAAGCTATTGCTCCTTGCAATTTTCGCGATTTCAACGATGGGTTTAAGCATTCAAATAAACCTTCGGTCAGTTGGTCCACTTCAAGAAGTGCCTTCTTTCCGTCATCGGAAGTTGCAAGGTTGGCGAGGATGACAGCTGAACAAGTATTGCAAGATTGCAGGTTTTGAACTAAAATAGAAATAGCCTCAGGAGTTGCAATAAATGCCCTTTTGCCTTCATTGCTAGATATAAGTTCTTCTAATACAAATCTAACGCCACCACTCTGATGAAAATTGTTTACGCACTTAACCAAAGAAAGAATCGCATTAGGGGCTGCTAAAATCGCTTGTTTTCCTTCAGGATTAGATGCGAGGTGTCCTAATACACATGCAGCTGTTTCATTGCGATCTCCATGAGGTACTTCTAGGTACTTTACCAAAGTAGATTCCGCATTAGGAACTGCTATAATCAAATCTCTGTAGACCGGGTAGCTAGCAAGCTCACATAATACAATTACTGCATTGTCGCAATAATCAGGAATTTTTAAGCTATCTATTAATCTAGAGATTATCCCTTGGTCAATAAACTTTGGTAGACTATCTTTATTGCTGAAGAATGCAAGGTTGTGAAGCACCGTTGCTGCGTCGTAAATGTCCAAGCAATTACCAAGCATTTGGATTGCTTTTGGGGTATTAAGAATGGCTTTTTT